>JANOTC010000697.1:0-11277 GCA_031416175.1 Gammaproteobacteria bacterium | reverse complement strand
CATATCGTTACACACAACTCCACCTTATTGACGTAAGCTACCGTTTTTTCGAGAAAGGATTGACTTACATTGGCTTGGGCGGAAATGGAATTAGATGGAATTGACCTTGGCGACAAGCGACTAAACAAAAGAGCCGTGACGATGCTGGACGCTTTTTCCGAAAAACCAACGCTGAGCATTCCCGGCGCCTGTAATGGCTGGACAGAAACGCAAGCGGCGTATCGTTTTCTGTCGCACGAGGAAATTGAATGGTCGGATATTCTCGCGCCCCACTATAAGAAAACGCGCACGCGGATTCGAGAGCACGCCGTCGCGTTGTGTATTGACGATACGACAGAATTGGACTTCAACGGCCAGCAGATCGACGGCTTGGGACGCTTGAGCTATGACGCTCAGCGCGGGATGTATTTGCATCCGACGTACGTGGTCACACCCCAACGAGTGCCATTGGGTGTATTGAATGTACAGATGTGGGCTCGCAAACCAAAAGTTGTTAAAGAAGAGTTAAAAGAAGGCGAAGAAGCCGAGGCTTTAGAGGAAGAAAAGGAGAGCGCCCGCTGGATTAAGGGCTATGAGCACGTCGCCACGCTGGCTGAAACCGAGGCAATGAAAGCGACGCGATTGGTCTATGTCACCGACCGCGAAGGCGACATCAAGGCGTTGATGGTCACAGCAAGGGATCGCGGCAATCCAGCCGACTGGCTGATCCGTTCGCAACACAATCGAACTCTGCCAACACCGCAAGAAAAGAAATTATGGGCCACTGTCGAAGCCCAAGAGCCCATCGCTGGAATTTGTTTTACGCTCAAATCCAGACGAAAGGGGAAAAAGAAAGAAGCGAGAAAGATGAGGCAAATTCGACAGCATATTTTCGTCAAGCGCGTATCCCTGCCCGACGGTCAGGGCGGAACGGTACAAGTCAGTTGTGTGATCGCCAAGGAAATCGACCCACCTGCCGGTGAGAAGGCTGTCGTCTGGCGTTTACTCACGAACCGAGAAGTACTCACGCCCGAAGCGGCCATCGAGTTGATCGATTGGTACCGAGCGCGTTGGGAAATAGAAATGCTGTTTGACGTGTTTAAGAATGGCTGTCGCGTTGAAGCGCTGCAACTCTCGACGATGGATCGCGTGGAATGCGCGTTGGCGCTTTATCTCATCGTGTCTTGGCGTATCGCCCACTTGATGCACATGGGAAGAGACTGTCCCGATATGGATGCGCTGTTGCTGTTCGACCCTGAAGAAGTGCAAGCCGCCTATCTACTCGCGAAGAAACCGATACCGAAGAACCCGCCTCGACTGAACGACGTAATTCGTCAAATCGCCAGTCTCGGCGGATTTCTAGGCAGGAAAAGTGACGGCGATCCGGGTGCAAAGACGCTCTGGATTGGTTTGCAGCGTCTCGTGGACTTTATTGCTGGAATGCGCGCCGTTCGGGAAAGTTGTGTGTAACGATATGCGCTTAGGCTTGTCGTTCTTGTCCACGCGCGGTCCACAATCACACGCTAGCGATCTACCCGCGTGGTTCGAAAATCTATTGCCTGAGCGTGGAACTAAACTTCGGCAAAGATTATGTCAAATACACAGTCTGCGTGACGGCCAATCATTTGCGCTCATGGGTGTTCTAGGTCGTGATCTGATTGGCGCTGTCGAAGCGCATGTGCAAGATGCGGCCACGGCGGATTTGACCCTGGCAAGCGAGGGACCTGATCCACATGGAGTAACAATCGAAACTGACAAAAGCCAATCACGTGTGCGATTTTCTGCGCTTACAGGAATGCAACTTAAGTTTTCAATGTCAATGGTTAACGAACGTCTTATGTTGCCAGCGGTTGATGCCTCGGCACAGTGGATTGTTAAGTTTCCCGGCGCAGAATATCAAGATCTCGCGGAAGTGGAATTAGCAACGATGGCCTGGGCCAGAGCAGCCGGGTTTCAAGTGCCCGATCACATCGTCGTCAACGTCTCCGATCTTATTGGCTTGCTGCCAGGCTGGGTGCTTGATGGCAAAGCCTTTGCCGTTAAACGTTTCGACCGACGCCTTGACGGCTCAAAGGTGCATCAAGAGGATTTTTGTCAAGCGTTAAATTTACGTTCGTCGGACAAATACGGCGACGGCGCCGAGCGGGTGAGTTTTGAAGGTGCTTTGCGCCTCGTTGTTGATGCTTGCGGCGAGCCAGAAGGCCGCGAGATGGCACGGCGCTTGGGCTTCATGATTGCCTCCGGCAATTCAGATGCACACCTTAAGAACTGGAGCCTGCAGTGGGGCGATCGCACTAGTCCAATTCTCACGCCGTGCTACGATCTGGTGGCAACGATTGCTTGGCGCGACCAACTAGGGTGGGGCCGACATGGCGGACCCGCCTTAGCGCTCAGACTGGGTGGTCAAAAAACTTTTCGCCAACTCAACGATACGGCTCTACAAAACGTCACTCAAAGCGTTGGAGTAATCTGGGTAAAAGAAGAATTGTGCAATGGCATCGAAAGCGCAATGCGTGCGTGGACCGACATTGAGCCAGCGGCGCCACAATGTATGCGTGACGCAATTAAGGAGCACTGGCTCGCCGTGCCGTTGCTCGCTAGATTTGTCGGATAGACTATATCCTCTGATCAAAGCGATCATATAAGGTATAGTCCGCCTGTTAGCGATGTAAAAACCCGAATCAAATTTAATACCCCCTATGCTACACTCGCCCGCATACTATTAGAATAATGGGGGCGTGGTTCATGGAACTAGTGGTTCGGCATTTTTCCGGTAATTTTCGTATCGTTCAGGGCGGCGGACAAAGGCCAGCAGAAGCACTGCGCTTTATCGCTCCAGGCGCTGCGCGTGTTTTTCTTGAAGGCGATTCAAGGGCGGTCGTGGCTCTGCAGCAGGGAGGCGTCTTGGGCTTGCGACCGGGTGGAAACGAAAACCTGTACACCCTGGCGAATGCACTTTGGCGCGGCGAATGGCATGCTGTTCCCGCACAACCATCGGCGCGGACGGGTGGCGGTGCAGGTGTTGCGTCCAAAGCGGCGATACCGACACTGTCCATGCTCAATGCCAAGTCTAACCACGCCGACGAAGCTTCCCGCCCTGTCTACCCACGGTCACCGCCGGAACCTCCGCGTGATTATAAAATCGTCATTGAAGTTGCTGGGAGGGGCGGCCTTACTCCATTGAGCCTGGACGCCCGGCCGCCGGACGCGCTCGCCCCAGTCAAATACATTTCACACACCGACAGCGGAGTCGACGCACCCCGTCGCACGCAATTGGACCTGAGTGGGCTGGCGCCTGTTCCACATCATCTCCGGTTAGTGATTCCCATGCAGGGTAGCTCGGCGATGGTGCTGCCTTTGGGGAAACCGTGCGCTCCCGTTGAAAGAAACACACAAATGGGGCAGTGGGAGAACGTGCTGGTGCCCGTGCTGCCACTGCGTCATTACAACATCCCCGACCCACGTCTGAGCGCAACGCGTCCCACCCGAGGTTGGGTGTACGTGTATCTAAATGGCCACTTATGGCGTGAACTTCATGTAGTGAATGAATATGGCGCCTTGCGTGATGTAGATTTAGGCGCGTGGGATGGTGTTGGCGACCGGCGTGTCGCGCGCGGTCATTACGTCTCACAGGTAATTGTGCCTTATCTCGTCAACGGCACGGCGCAAACAGTCGACATGATTTACTCGCGCCATCCGTTCACGTGGGTCGCGCTCATGAAACTCGGCGGCCTAGCCCCTGACGACGTGCGTTTCACCGCCGCCGTAAAGAAAAAAAACGCCGCAATTGGCGTCGATGACTCACTGCGCAAAAAATGGCTACAGCGCGTCGATTTATCGAGTTACGACTCCGGTTTCAATGCTAAGACCGGGACGCTTGGCCCCATCGCTGACGCGCAACGTCCAGGCAAGCACCAGCGCGACGTGTTCGAACCCTGGCGCGCAGATCCGGTGCCGGTAGTGTATTTGTGTGATCAATCACCCGATAGAAAAGTGATTCCCGTTATTTACGTGCCGGGCATTTTTGGCTCGCGGCTGGATAACCTATTTGGCGGAGATTTGGGCACTTACACCTGGGATCCCGACGACAAAAGCGCCATTACCAAAGCCTATGCGAAAAGCCTGCTATCCGCCTTCATGGCGCGCGACTGGACTGATAGCGAAATCAATACCAAAACCAATCAAATGCATCACGCCCGCGCTAAAGTGATGGATGGCTATCACCCGCAAGGCAAACACGATGTACTAGAAATGATGAAAAAGAGTGGCCTTTTCAAACGACGTTTGAACGAGGCCGGCGGCCCAATAACCGAAGCCGAGTTTGCCGAAGAAGAATATCAACGCCGTGCGCGTCACGGCTGGCACGGGGCGCTCGTTGATTACGCGCTTATGCTCGAAACCATCGAAGCCACGGAAGACGAGCACTTTATTTTCGTGGCCTGGGCCGTCGGTGTTGATTGGCGCGGTGATTTAAGCGCCGCCGCCGCGCATTTGAGCCGGGAAATTGACCGCATTCAAGCAGTGACAAACTACCCAGAGCTCAACGCCCAAGGCTTGGATTACGAAGCGGGCACACAAAAGGTGTTGGTGGTTACGCACAGTCAGGGCAGCATGATTGCGCGTTACGCCAGCGAAGTGTTAGGAAAAAGCGCGCAGATTCAAGGCGTCGTTCACCTGAATCAACCCACCACGGGCGCGCCTGCGCTGTATCGTAGATTCGTCGGCGGTGCGGGAATCGAACGGGCGCCGTGGTACACAATATCGAAACTACCCGACAACGTGTTTTCGGAAATCCTCGGCACCAGCAGTTACCATTTCACCCGCATGGCCGGCCCGATGGCAGGCGCGTTGAGTCTGCTACCAACTAACCACCACGTGCATCGAATGGGTGCCAAAGCGGCCGCATGGTTGGAATGCGCGACGGCGGGATTCAAGCCAGAGGTTGTCAACGACATCTACGACGATATTTACCTGAATGACAAAGTGGGCCTTGTATGTCATAAACGTTATGATGCGCAGGGTCAGCCTAAGCCGTATACGTCGCGAGAGTTTGAAAAGGATCGCAACGCAATGGGGTACGTGAACGACTATATACGAGGCCGCGTTGATCGCGTGCATACGCCCGAGAATGCGGATAGGTATTTGCCCGAAGAGACGGCGTGGCATCATGACAATATGCGGTTGCGGCCGCATGGGGGGATGGGAAATAGAAACCGAAAAAATGCCGAAATATGGTTTAAAGAATTCAAGAAAACCCTGCGAAAGGCGCAATCGTTCCATGCGGTTTTGGGCTTGAAACACCACTCTCACACGTGGGTGATTCGTTCTAACGGTGTTGCAACTGTCGCGTTTGTACGTCTAGTTCTTAATAACGACAAGAATGGAGAGTCCATATTGGATAGCCCCTATGAACGCTCGTGGGAAGGCGATGGCACAGTGCCCCTGACCAGCCAAGAAATACTGCTTCAGCAAGGTGCAAGTCAAGCCGGAAATA
Source organism: Gammaproteobacteria bacterium (assembly GCA_031416175.1). Taxonomy (GTDB): domain Bacteria; phylum Pseudomonadota; class Gammaproteobacteria; order S012-40; family S012-40; genus JANOTC01. The sequence continues at coordinate 5,804 of JANOTC010000697.1, read as the reverse complement.
TCCTTACGGAAGGTCACGTGGTGCACGCAGACATTTGCAAACATCCCCAAGCCATTGAGCAAACCGAGGCGGCTATTTGCAAATCGGTGGAGTCTATGCGCCCGAAAAATCATGCTCGGCTGTTCGTAATATGATGCATGTTCGTGCGTGCCTTTTCTTAGGAATTTTGTCTTTTTATTTAGGAGCTTGTATGCCTTCTGCCGCCCAGGCAACCAAATCAATGCACGCCGCCGCTTACACGGGAATGGATGATGTGCTGATTCCACGCCCAGTCATTGCAATGGGGGTAAAGTGGGAACTCTATCCACTCGATGTGATTAGTAGCGGTGGTGCGGATGACGATATAGAAGTAACCACTAAAATGTACATTACATCAGAGTCTTTTGACAAACCTACTTTGACTTCGACTCTAGCGGATCATTGGATAGCACGACATTCGGGTGCCCAATCGAAACTAAAACTTATTGTCCGCGAACCGCTGAATTTAAAATCTGTTCCTCCTGTACTTGACGAATTGGGAAAGTGGATTAGTCCCGTGTATTCGTTAGAAATAGACAGCCAGGGCGCGCAGGATCAGTCCGGGAAAACGATGCAGCACCATGACTATGATGACCACTACCGCCAATATTTTCACTTCTTGCCAGTTACGGCATCTCAGATTGTTACTGCGCGAGTCGTGCGTGAGACTCAATACTTTCAAGGCTTTCCCCAATTCGAATCACAGTATCAGCACTTCCTTGCCACGCTCAAGCGTGAAACCGCAACGCAGCAGTCGACACTTAAAGGCAGTAAGTTGCGCACGCGTCGCTTTTACACAGCCTTTTTCAGTTTCGAAATTTTCACATCGGAACAAGACGATGGCAATGAGTGGCTTATCAACAAAGACTCCTCCCAACGCACCGATGTATGGCACACCAAAGCGGGCGACGTCGATGTGAATATGGGTGTTGTTAGTGGCTATGGCTTTGACCCCGCGCAGGAAAATAAAAGGCTTAAGGAAAACGCCAAGGGATTGGTAAGCAGTTTGCCGGGTCTCATCTCCTCTATGGACGGCGGCAAATTCAGATCTAAACTTGTTTACATCGAAGTGCCATTCGGTTCAAAATCGATTTATGGCCATACCGACGACGACGGTTTCGAAACCGAAGTCGACCTTACGTCGGCGTATAAAAAAGGGAAAAAGTTTCATCTCTATATTCGCGCGCCAAGCGCCACTGTGGCCCCCATGTTGCCGGAATTGTACAAATGGTTGGCGCAGTTTCGGATCATGGAGTGAGCATCGTTTGTCGCCCCAAGGCCAACGGCAGGCCTACTTTGGCAACGAGGAACGGCGATTCAATACGCGGTTACTTCGTGAATGGACCACAGGCGTTCGCGCCGGTGTGGGTGTTAGCATTTACACAAACGACTTCCTAGTCGACAACTCGACCCCCGAACGCACGCAGCGCAACGCGGCGTATCTTGCCGACAATGCGCTACATCCTGGTCGCACTGTCTCGTTGTTGCCCAGGGTGATAGTTGGCCGTGTCGACCGCAATGAATTCTACGTACAAGGTTCCGAGTGGATACTGCAGGGTGAACTCGCGAACAAGATAATCGGTTCAGAATTCAATTTCATCCGGGCCGAAACGCGGTGGCTGGGCGCGTGGTTGCCGACACCTAGCTGGAATATCGCCGCACAGGCGTAACTCGGCACGAAAAGCGGGCACGAAGTGCAGCACAAGTTCTATCTCGGCGGCCTGGATACGTTGCGCGGCTTCCTCGACGGCCAGTTTCGCGGCGATCACTACTGGCTCCTAAATGCAGAACTACGACCCACGCTTTGGCGCTCGCCCCTTGCCGTATTGCAGGGCAATGTGTTCGCCGACGTGGCAAAAACTGGCACGGTTCAAAAACGGTGTGTTTTGGGTACCAGTAGACGAGCCTATGCCAATCGGAAAACGGCAATTAATTGAAGGAGTTGAGTGATAAGCAGCGGGCTATGACGATACCTTAGTGGTACCCTGATTTGAACCGTGCCCGAAAATCAACGTGAAATACGCAGCCGACCCATTCATGTCTATTGAATACGAGGGGTTGAGGTTAAATTATGGCGGATTCGCCACAGTTGGAAACGGGGGTTTCTGTTGAGCAAGAACAGCCAGATTGTTGTGTTAAATGAAACCGTCCGCATCCAGAGAATGGATCAGGATGATTATATTTCGCTGACGGATATCGCCAAGTTCAAGAATCCCGATGATCCGAGGTTTGTCATTCAAAACTGGATGCGTACTCGTTCATCCATCGAATTCCTGGGTATTTGGGAGCTGCTGAATAATCCGGACTTTAACCGTGTCGAATTCGATACGGTTAAAAATCAATCTGGCAGCAATGCATTTGTGATGACCCCCTCAAAATGGACTGATTTGACAGGCGCCATCGGCATCAACTCCAGAGCGGGCCGGTACGGCGGCACTTACGCCCACAAGGACATCGCCTTCGAGTTCGCCTCCTGGGTGTCGGTCGAATTCAAGCTCTACCTCATCAAGGAATTCCAGCGCCTGAAAGAGACGGAATACCAGCAACTGGGCTGGGACATCCGCCGCAATCTGGCCAAGATCAACTACCGCATCCACACCGACGCCATCAAGACCCACCTCATTCCGCCGCTACTCACCTTGCAGCAGATCACCCTCATCTACGCCAGCGAGGCAGACTTGCTGAACATGGCGCTGTTCGGCAAAACCGCGAAACAGTGGCGCGATGAAAACCCCGGCAACAAGGGCAACATCCGCGACGAGGCCAATGTCTCGCAACTGGTGTGCCTGGCCAACCTGGAAACGCTGAACGCGCATTTTATCCATCAGGGGCTGGCGCAGGCCGAACGGCTGAAACTGCTGAACCAGACTGCCATCCATCAGATGAAGCTGCTGTTGGCGGATACGGGCGCACGGCGACTGGAGGGGAAACAGCCATGAACGGGAAGGCGGAAGCCTTGACCGAACAGGTCAGTTTCTCCTTGCGCGGTCGCAATCCTGATGTACTGACCTGCTTTGCCAATCTTTCCAACGACGCTCATTTGGATTTTGCCTTTGCTGTTTTCGTGGCAGGCTTGGCCGTCGTCATCTTGGTGTAAAGCGCCCACGGCATTAATGAATCCATTCACGTCACCGTTCCTGCGCATCCATGCGCCCACGGCATTAGTGAATCCATTCACGTCACCCAAAATCCCCTATTCCCTAAACTCCTCCTCCAACAATTTCAATATCGCATCCGCCGACATTTTTCCGCTGATGTCACCGCCGCCGAGCAAGCTATCGGCGAGGTCGCGTTTGTGTTGGTGCATTTGCACGATTTTCTCTTCAATGGTGTGCTTGGCCACCAAACGATAGATGGTGACAGGGCGTTGTTGCCCCATGCGATGCGCGCGATCCGAGGCTTGATCTTCGACGGCGGGATTCCACCAGGGGTCCATGTGAATTACGTAATCGGCGGCGGTGAGATTGAGGCCGGTGCCACCCGCTTTCAAGCTAATGAGAAACACATCGCCTTCCCCGGCTTGAAACGCATCGACGCGCGTTTTACGTGCGGCCATCGGGGTCGAACCGTCGAGGTATTGATAGCGCACGCCGCGTTCATCCAGATAGGCGCGGATGATGCTCAGGTGATCGACAAACTGACTGAACACCAGCGCCTTGTGGTGATTCTCTAACAGTTCGTCTAACAATTCACCAAACACGGCTAATTTGCTGCCCGCGAGTTTGAGCTTAGGGGCGACCAATTGCGGATGGCAGCACGCGCGCCGCAGCTTCATGATTTCAGCTAAGATCTTAATGTGCTTTTGTCCGCCTGGCGCGTCGTCGATTTCCGCCAAACGTTCGAGCGCTTCGCGGCGCAATGCTTCGTACAGCGCGGTTTCTTCCGCCGATAAATCCACCTGGCGAACGATTTCCGTGCGTGAAGGCAGTTCGGCCAACACTTGGCTCTTGGTGCGGCGCAAAATAAACGGCTGAATTAATCGGCGCAATTGCGCACGCGCTTCGGCATCTTGCCGTCGCTCAATCGGACCCGCAAAACGCTGGTTGAATTGTTCCAGGGAACCGAGCAAGCCAGGGTTGGTAAAGTGAAACAGGGTCCACAATTCGCCGAGATGGTTTTCGAGTGGCGTGCCGGTGGCGACGATCTTAAAATCACCGCGTAACGCGAGCGCGGCTTGGGCGCGTTTGGTGTCTTTGTTCTTAATGGCTTGTGCTTCGTCTAACACAATGGTGTGCCATTGCACGCCGGAGAACAATTCAACTTCTTGTTGTAACAGCCCGTAACTGGCGACGATCAAATCGAAGGGTTTGAGTGTTGCCAGCGTCTGCGCGCGGTTTCCCGCGCCAAAGAGTGTTAGATTAAGGGTCGGCGCGAAACGCGCTGCTTCCGCTTGCCAATTCATGCATACGGAGGTGGGCGCCACCACCAAGGTCGGCCCTTGTTGCGCGCGGCTGAGAATCAACGTAAGCGCCTGCAACGTTTTTCCAAGGCCCATGTCGTCGGCCAAGCAGGCGCCGCCGCCCCAGTGTGCCAGGCGTGCGAGCCACTCAAAGCCAGTCACTTGGTAGTCACGCAATTCGGCTTGCAAGGTGGTGGGCAGGGTGGGCTGCAAGGCGTCGGCTTCGAGAATGCGCTTCTTATGTTCTTTCCAATGCTTGTCGACTTTTAGCGTGCCCGCGTCTTCCACCAATTCTTCCAGCGCGAAGGCGGCCAGCGGGTGCACGCGCACCCCAGCACCGTGCGCATCGCCGAAGGAGTCTAAATCTTGTAAGCGACGCTTGAATTCATCCGTGAGCGCGACAAACTCGTTACCGCCGATAGGAATGAAGCGGCCAGCACTCTGCTTCAGTAGATCCATGAGCTTGCGCAGGTCTAACACCTTGTCTTCGCCAATTTGCAGCTCACCGGTGGCGGAGAACCAATTTTGCTCGCGCTTAATCGACAGCGAGAATTTTTTGGTATTCACTTGACGACGTATTTTAAATTTCTCACCCTCGGGCCAGGCAATGACGACGTTGTCGCCCTGGGCTTGCAACTGCACTAACATTTCCAAAGAGGTGCTGGGGTCGTCGATCAACCATTCACCGTGCGTTTCCTCTATCGATTCGAGCACCGAACACGCGGCGACTAGGTTCTTGGCCGCTTTACGTTCCGCGACTAGGCCGCGATGTGTTTGGCTAGGCTTGCCGTCGATTTCAGCAATCACACTTTCCGGTCCACTGCCCGGCGAAAAATAAGGCCCCGCATTAGCGAACGGGCGCACCAAAACCTGCAGTTTGAGACCTGCCTCATAAGGCAATAAATGCGCGTGCAGGCGTGTGTCGACCTCAACTTGCCGTACATTGGCCGCGCCACCTTCCACATCGGAATGCACAGTAACCAACGAAGAAATGGCGGCGATGGCGTCTAATACAAGTTGTTTAGCGTGCGAGGGCACGGTTAGGCCGTCACCCACAATCGCCGCGATGCGACGATGCTCGTCGGTAATTTTCGTGACACGCAATCGCGTTGGTGTTTCTTTGGTAAATACCACATCAACGGGCATGACTGTCGTGTTGATCGTCGGCTGAATACTGACCCTGAAACCGTCTTTCTTTGCCTGGACTAATAATTGGGGTTCGCCCGCTAAAACCTCGACACGGACGGTGGGTGTGTCCATCCAAAAAACCTGGGGATGGCCGATCAGCGCGACGAGGGCCGCATCGCTGTCCAGTTCAAAGCTGGAGCGTCCGTAATAATCTGCATTGCGCTCAATGGAGGCGATCACCCGCCGATCTTGCACATCC
>JANOTC010000696.1:0-9018 GCA_031416175.1 Gammaproteobacteria bacterium | reverse complement strand
CTTCAAGTCGACGCCGCCACCGTGAATGTCAAATTGCGCACCCAAGCAGTCTGTCGCCATCGCTGAGCATTCGATGTGCCAACCAGGTCTACCCCGGCCCCAGGGTGATTCCCAGGCAGGCTCGCCCGGTTTGGCGGCCTTCCATAACACGAAGTCGATAGGATCGTTTTTAGATTCGTCGATTTCAATGCGCGCACCGGAGCGGTCTTCTTCCAAATTGCGGGAAGAAAGCTGACCATAATTAGGAAAGCTACTGACTTTGTAATAGACGTCGCCGTTTTTGCCGGGGTACGCATTACCCTTGGCAATAAGCGTTTGAATCATTTGAATGATGCTGTCTATGTAGTCTGTCGCTTTTGGCTCGGCGTTGGGGCGTAGTACGCCGAGCGAACCGGAATCAATATTCATTTCGCCGATGAAGCGCGCTGTCAGTGCCTCGAACGGTTCGTCGTTTTCCTTGGCGCGCTTAATAATTTTGTCGTCAACGTCGGTGATGTTGCGAACGTAATTGACGTGGGCCGCGCCGTATTTTTCACATAAGTAACGATAGACCATGTCGAACACAACCAACACGCGGGCATGGCCGAGATGGCAATAGTCGTATACAGTCATGCCGCACACGTACATGCGGATGTTCTTTGCATCTATCGGTTGAAAGGCTTCTTTTTGTTTGCTCAAACCATTGTATATATGAAGCATGTTATCACCGTGTGAGAAATTTTTTCGAACGATTCGCGTTACAGGCAAGCGTGTAGACGTTGCTTAACACGCTCTGGCCCCATCAGAACAAGAATTTGCGCCATTTCGGGGCCACCCAATTCGCCGGTGAGTGCCGCGCGCAGGGGCATGAAAAGCGCTTTGCCTTTCGCGCTCGTGTGCTTTCTAATTTCCTCGGAAAATTCTTTGAAATTGCCGGGGTGTAGATTGGCAGCTAGGAGCGCTTGGGAAAAAAACTGGTGACCGGCATGGGCCACGGTTTCACGCGCTTGGTCGTTGAGAATGAGCGGATCGTGAAAAATGATTTTTGCCCAATGCACCGCGTGCACAGGAAAACTCACATTGCCACGAATCATGTGCACAAATTCTTGGGCACGCTCGGGTGGCACTAAATTATGAACATCTGGCCCCATCCATTCCCATAACTCGTCTACCGTGGCGGCTGCAAGGGCGCGCTGTTGCCAATGCAGTAATTGGTGTGCGTCGAAACGGGCCGGGGATTTTCCGAGGCGGGCAAGATCAAAGCGCGCGGCGAGCGTTGTCACAGACATCATGTCGTCGGATTCGTAAAAGTGGCCTAAACGGCCAAGATAATTGACGACGGCAAGCGGAAAGTAGCCTTCGGCGCGCAGCTCGCGAATACTACGACTGCCGTGGCGCTTAGAAAGCGGTGAACCGTCGTCGCCGACGATCAGCGATATATGGCCGTATTGCGGTACGCGTAAACCTAAGGCGTTGAGTAACATGATTTGACGCGGCGTATTGGCAAGATGGTCTTCGCCACGCAAAACGTGAGTGACACCCATGTCGGCATCGTCAACGGCGTTGCTAAAGAAAAACGCGGTGCTGTGATCACTACGGCGAATGATGAAATCACCGATGTCGTTGGTTTTGAATGGCTGCTTGCCGCGAACGATGTCGTCAAACTCGACGATGGTATCGTTGGGGACGCGAAAACGGAGTGTCGGTTTGCCGCCCTTTTCTAACAGAGTTTTCACTGCATTGGCACTAAGCTTCGCGCACTTGCCTGAATAACGCGGTGGCTGCCCCGACGAGAGCTGAATTTTACGCGCGATACTGAGTTCAGACTCGCTGCAAAAACATGGGTAAACGCTGCCTTTTTCCGTTAAGTGCGCAATATGTTTATCGTAAATAGATTCACGTGCGGATTGATGATAAGGACCGTTGTTACCGCCAACTACCGGACCTTCGTGCCATTTCAGATCGAGCCACCAGAGATCTTCTTGCATGGCGTTGACGAATTCGTCGCGCGAACGGTCGCGATCAGTGTCTTCAATGCGCAATAAGAATTGGCTGCCTTCACGCAAGCCCAATAATGCGCTGAATAACGCGGTGCGTGCGTTGCCAATGTGAATGAAGCCGGTGGGGCTGGGGGCGAAACGAGTTTTAATCACGGGATTACTCATGAAATATATATAATTGAATGTTATTGTCCACGCAGGAACAATTTGTCGAGTTCTTCTAGGCGCATTTGCACCCAGGTTGGACGACCATGATTACACTGGCCGCCCCGCTCCGTCATTTCCATTTCGCGTAATAACGCGTTCATTTCCGGCAGCGTTAGGCGGCGGTTTGCACGCACTGATCCGTGGCAGGCAACGGTGGCGAGAATATCGTTCATACGGCCCTCAATGCGATCACTGCTGCCAAACGTGATGAGATCGGCAAGCACATCGCGGACCAGGGCGGAAACGTCAGAGTCGCGCAGGAGCGAGGGCACTTCCCGAATGACCAGCGATTCAAGGCCGAGGCGTTCGACACGCAATCCCAGCCCTGTAAATACCGCTGCAAACTCGTCGGCAATCCGCGCTTCACGCTCAGACACGCTTAGGCTGACGGGAACCAATAAAGGCTGGGCAATGACACCGGCACCGGCGTACGCCAATTTTAGGCGCTCGTAGGTAATGCGTTCGTGGGCAGCGTGCATATCGACCACGACTAGGCCGTGGGCGTTTTGCGCGAGCACGTAGATGCCCATCAGTTGTGCGATGGCAAAACCTAAAGGCGGGATATCGCTGGCTGATTGTTCGATGTTAGACGCTGCGAGCGCGAATGCAGGCGGCGGCGCTGAGCCACGGGGCGGATGAAACGCCGCATATTGCGGTACCTCATCACGCACTGCATAGGAAAAATTACGCTGTTGCGTGGGTGAAGGGTTCTCCACTGGCCTCGGCGGCGCACTTTCAGGAACCGCGCCCGTTGTGGATAAAGTCTCCACTTTACCCGGCCGAACTTGGCCCAGTGCGTCGTGCAGACTGCGAAAGAGAAAGTCGTGGACCAATCGCCCATCGCGAAAACGCACTTCGTGTTTGGCGGGGTGCGCGTTGACGTCGACAAGGGCCGGATCGAGTTCCAGAAATAAGACGAACGCAGGATGGCGCCCATTAAAAAGTACGTCGCGGTAGGCTTGACGCACGGCGTGGGAAACCAATTTGTCGCGCACGCTGCGACCATTAACGTAGAAATATTGGAGATCGGCTTGTGAACGATTATAGGTGGGCAAGCCCACCCAGCCCCATACACTGAGGCCTCCGGCTTCGATGCGAATGTGCACGGCGTTTTCTATAAACGGCGCGCCGCATACGCTGCCTATCCGCTTCTCCTGTTCGAGCGCCGTGCGTGCCAGCGGCAATGAAAATATGTTGCGACCGTTGTGGCGTAACGTAAAGCCGACGTGGAATTGGCTTAGGGCGATGCGTTTGACGACGTCTTCGAGGTAGCCAAATTCGGTTTTCTCGGTACGGAGAAATTTACGCCGGGCCGGTGTATTGAAAAATAAGTCTCGCACTTCGATGGTGGTGCCGACCGGGTGGGCGACGGGCTCTGGGTCGGCCGCCGCTTCACGCCCGTCGCCGATCAATCGCCAGGCTTGTTCCGCTGCTGGAATTCGGGAACGCAAATCGAGCCGGGACACTGATCCGATACTTGGCAAAGCCTCGCCACGAAAACCGAGGCTGCCGACGCGTTCTAGCTCGTCTAGATTATAAATTTTACTGGTAGCGTGCCGACTCAGGGCAAGCGCAAGGTCATCACGGTGAATGCCGCTGCCGTTGTCGCGAATGCGGATGAGCCGCGCGCCACCTTCCTCGACGTCGATGTCAATTTGGCTGCCACCGGCGTCGATGCTGTTCTCAACCAATTCTTTGACGACCGACGCAGGACGCTCCACGACCTCGCCTGCCGCGATTTGGTTGGCTAATTGGGGCGACAAGGCGCGAACACGGCGGTGTTCGGCGGGCGCAAGCGGGGTGTCGAAGGTCATTTCCATTCGGCCATTATACCGTCGCGAGAGGGGACTCGGTACGCTAAAGTTTCCACTTTTCTTGCCGTTACTTTAATGCCGCATTGGATCGGGGCCGCATCAGGTTTAGCAACGTCAGGACGACCTTCGCCAGGACTAACTTAACTGAGACCCGACCCGGTAGAATGAGCACTTTTTTACTAGTTTTTGGCGGCATGGTGATCGGCGGGGCGATAGTTGCCTGGCTCGTGCTGCACTTCAAACTGGCGACAGCCCAACGTGGCTGGCAGCTGGAGCGCGCGCGCCTAGAAGTAGAAATCGCCCATCGCATTCCCTCTAGTGAAGTAGAAGACCTCAAAAACGCTAACGCACGTCACATTGCCCAATCTGAACTCGAACACGCGGCGCGCTTCGACCATGTGTTGACAGAAAAATCCAATTTAGGACAAGAATTAGAGGCGCTGCGCGCGACCTTGGATGAAGTAAAACAAACGCAAGAAAAAGAAACGATCGAACATGCTTTGATTTTACAGCGTTATCGAGAGGAAATTAAGAAAGACGTCAGCGAACTGTTCACTACTCTTCGCTCGATTGACCGTTGGAATGAAAGCATGGCAGAACTCGTTAAATCTAACGATGCTATGCAACAACGTAATAGTGAATTTTCGGACATCGCACAGCAAATTATTATCCTAGCATTGAACGCCACCATCGAAGCAGCTCGCGTCGGTGAGGCGGGACGCGGCTTCGCAGTTGTCGCCAAAGAAGTCAAATCCTTGGCGAGTCGCTCGGAAAGTTTCAGCACTCACTATAAAGAATGCCTACATATGAGCGATGCGGTCACTATCGCCACTTTTCAGGACATTCAGGCGAGCGGCAAGATGATATTAACGGCCGTACATGCGTTAGACATGAAGGTTGAACACCTCAATAGGCCGATCACACAATGACCACGCGACAGAGTAGCTTCCCTCAAAACTCAAAATCCGCATTAAACACCCTGCTGTCCAATTGCTTAAACGAGTCGTTGAAGACGGAAGGATACCCCTCTTGGACAATTAACCCAATCGACAGCGTAGACGAAATCATCACGACTGAATTCACCATGCTGACGGTGTCGTCGTATGATTTTCGAATTTTCGTCATTCTGCATTCCAACGACGATACGCCCACTATGCAATACGCTTCAGACGCACTAAACGTTGATTTAAGCCAACTCTCCGCAGCAACACATCGTGACTTTATCGGTGAGTTAGGAAACCGGTTCTGCGGCGCGTTTAAACGGCATCTCGGCCCTTGCTTTCCACACATGGGAATGTCAACGCCAAATCGACTACACAACGAAAGTCTAAAACATCTAAAGAATTTATCGTTCTCCTACGATACCCACGTAGGCGCCTGTTCCGATAACGGCAGCGCAAAATTTTACGCAAGCCTTTTTATCTCACTTTATGACAAAGCAAATTTTAGCCTCGACTCCCTTTCTAAAGCGGAAGAACAGGTGGAAGTCGGCACACTTGAGCTATTTTAAATCTTAGGTTTTGAGGGCACTATGAATATCGCAGACTCGTTCATTGCTCCAGCCAATTTATCCGCGGATAAATTGGGAATTCGGAGCAAAGTTGTCGTGATCGAACACGACAAGGACGCGCTTGATGCGCTTAAAGATTTCACCGAGCGTTGCCAATTGGACGGCTATCAGGCCAATAGGTCAACGGTGTTAGGCATCCTAAGTCGAAACGTTGATCTCGGCGCAATTATCTTGTCTTCCAGACACGCGCAAGAACACGACGACATTGAGTTGGTGCGCGCAATCCACAAAGCCCGCTCAGAATTGCCAATCTTTTTGCGAGTCGATTCTCAAGCGGCTGCCAAGCAATTGCCGGATGAACTCAGAAATCTCGTGGCAGGCATTTACACGCACGGCGACTACGACAATTTGAAGTCACTGATGGATACATTCTTGTTTAATCGCCATTATCCCAATGAATTCGTGTCAGGGGTAAAGGAGTTTACATTGAGCGCCTTTCAGGCCGCGTTTAAGGACTTAATTATTGAGGTTGATCCGCCATACATCGTAAAAGACAAAATTATCTATGGCGAGCTTTTTAGCTTACTACCGCTGGAAAGCCCGTGGTGCCGTGGTTACATGACCTTGCAAGCAGAAGAAGAAAATATTCGTGCCGCCATAGCCGCACACAAGACTCAACTTAATGCCAATGAGCCTGAATTTCGTCATGTCAACGAGCTTCTTTCTGAATTGGCCAATATGATTTGGGGCGGATTTAAAACACGCTATGGAGCCGCCTCGCCGGAATCGACCGGGCGAGTTAGAGTCGAGGTTCCGATCATTATCAACCATGGACGTAAATACATATCTTTCGGTGCAGACGACCCGCAATTGTGCTTCAAATTCAGATTAACCGATCCCGAAGGAAAGCTGAAACCCATCCATATGTATCAGAAATTTATTTTCAGTTTGGATTGGTCGCCGGAAAAATATGCGGAGGCAAACAGTAGCGTAAATGATCTTGTCTCCTCCGGCGATCTCGAACTGTTCTAACCATAATAGCGATCCATTCATTTTTATTAAGGATACACCCATGGCGCAAATACTCGTTGTCGATGATTCAGATGCAGTTCGCAGTCAAGTGAGCGGATTTTTTACATCCAATGGCCTTTCCGTTATTACCGCTGTGGACGGAAAAGATGGACTTGCCAAAGCCAAGAGTAACCCAGGACTAAAACTAATTTTTGCCGACGTGAATATGCCGAACATGGATGGTCTCACCATGGTCGAAAAAATTCGCGGCGAAGCAGGCAATAAGACGGTGAACATTATTATGCTCACGACGGAAAGCGATGCGAGTATGAAGCAACGTGGGAAAGCCGCAGGGATCAAAGGGTGGATAGTGAAACCTTTCAATGGCGCAGGAGTTTTAGACACCGTTAAAAAAATGGTGGCTGGATAAGCGCGTTGCATCGCGACGACGAACCGCACGAATGAGTTTTAAATATGGATAGTGGGAAAAACGAAACTATGCGCGCAAAAACCCTAGAAACGACTCCTGGCAGCGGCAATCAACCAAAGTCGCCGTTGAATCAACAATTCGAGGTGGCCGTACTCCGCATTGCCTCTGTCATGGACAAGTTCACCATCCGCAAGAAGATTTGGATTAGTTTTGCGTTCTTGGTGGCATTGCTGGTAACGGTTGGCGTCATTGCATTTTCCAGCCTAAAAACGAACAAGGAAAAATTGTCCACGCTGGTTGATGAAGTTCAACCCGCGATGGAGTTGTCGCTTAGATTGGTCGACCAACTTGATCGCGCCTCAGCGTCTTTGGGATTCTATTTGCTAAGCAAAGAGACGGTACACAAGGACGACTTCCTCAATAACATGAACAATATTACCCAATCCGTCACAACCTTAAGTTCGATGAGAGTAGTGGAAAAAGACCCTGAAACTCTGAAAATGGTGGCACAGGTTCGTCACGACATAGAAAAACTACAGACTTATAAAGAACAGATGTTAGTGTTTGCCGCCGACGAGTCAAAGAACGTTCCCGCCCTTGGTTATGCCGGTCGCGAGGTTAATCCTCGTGCACAAATAATGTTACAAAGCTTGCAAGAAATGCTCTTTGCCGAATCCGGAGAAACGGCCAATGCAACACGGCGACAATTTCTTTTGGATCTATTTTCTTTGCGAACGAATGTTGCGAGCGCTTTAAATGAGATTCGCGTATTTCTCGCCTTCCGAGGCGAAGCCAATAAAGCCAATTTCCGAAGTTACATGGACCTCGCCCAGCAGGATGCGCAAAAGCTCAATGGCAGCAACGCGCATCTTCTGAATTTTGAACAAGAGGCATCGTTAGAAAACTTTAACGTCGCCTTTAAGGAATGGGGGCCAGCGGCAGAGGAACTCTTGAAAATTCATGCTGCAGAAGACTGGCGTCAAGATGCCTTCGTGATTCGTAAAGAATTATCACCGTTGATATTACGAATTCAGGATCGATTGACGTCACTGGTTAAAACACAACACGAATTCAGCGTTGCCACTAGCACTGAACTTACCGACCAGGTTAACCGCACACAATACATCGTTGGCGGTTTAATTATGCTTGGAATGAGTTGCGCCGTATTGGTAGGATTCTTCCTAACACGCACCATTATTACACCGATTGATGCGCTCAAGGCCAGTGCCGCCGAACTCGCATTAGGCAAACTGGACCAAGAAATCGACACGAAACGTAACGATGAACTCGGCAGCCTCGCCCACAGTTTCGCGGATATGCGTGATTCGATTAGGAAGAAAATTGACGATTTGCGCGTACTCAATGTAACCGGCCAAACCATGGCCGCCATGCATGACCCCATGCGGGTACTCGAACATGCGCTGAAAACCATGCGTAGTCATTGCCATGTGGAATGGGGTTCGATTTATTTGCTAAATCGCGAAACGGGCCTGTTAGAAGTCAAAGCATTTCATCCTGAACGTAACGATGATGAAGTGCGAAGTGCACGCACCTTCAAGATAGGCGAAGGCATTGCCGGCCAAGCGGCGCTTTCTAAAAATATTATATACATCCCTGACTCGATGATTGATCAACAATTTGAAATTCAACCTGGCGATGATATTTCGGCACGCGCCATTATTTGCGTGCCAATGATAGACAATAGCGAAGTATTTGGGGTCATGAATTTTTGCGGCGAAGTAGGCAAGGTTCAATTCGGCGACTCAGACTGTGAATTCGCCGAAACCATAGCTCGCACCGCAGTAGTCAGTTTCAAGAATATTCAAATGCTCAATGTTATTGCAGAGCAGAACCGAACGTTGGAGCAAAAAGTCGAAAATCGGACGGCGGAATTGCGGCAAAAGACCAATGACATTAACAATATGCTACAAAATATGCATCAAGGCATATTTACCATCTTGCCTGGACGCACGATTCATCCCGAATATTCTGCGTTCCTTGAGAGTATTGTTGAGAATAAGAATGTCGCCAACACCGACATCATGGATCTTTTGTTTAGCAATACGA
>JANOTC010000695.1:0-7619 GCA_031416175.1 Gammaproteobacteria bacterium | reverse complement strand
CCCTTCTACGCCAAGTCGCTCACTTAATTTCCCGCTACTTTCGGTCACCGCTTTGCGCGAAAAAATGTCGCCGGGCTTATTTAAAATCAAGTCACGCAACTCTTTCTCGTCGACGATGACGTCGCCCGACAGGCCAACCGTTTCAATTTTGAATTGGTCGCCCTCAGTCAAATTGACCGTGATAAACACGTCTTTCTTATCTGGCGAAATTGACACAACCGTCGATTCGATATTGAAATTGATGTAGCCGCGATCAAGATAGTAAGAACGCACGGCCTCTAAGTCAGCCGCCAATTTCTGCTTCGCGTATTTACTCGCACCGCCGAAAAACGTGCGATTGTGCGCGGACAATTGAAACTGGTTGAGCAAGGTATCTTCGGGAAACGCTTTCGCACCAATGAGCTTGATTTGGCGAATGCGCGCCACGTCCCCTTCGTTGATGGCGATATCAATACTTACCCGATTTCGTTCTTGTGGAAGCACGGTCGACTTGACGCCAACGCCGTACTTACCCAAGGAAAAATATTGTCGCTCTAACTCTTGCTCGACTTTTTCCAGAAGTGAACGGTTGAACACTTGGCCCTCAGCCAAGCCGATTTTCTTCAGTGCCTTCTTTAAGTCGTCACTGGTGATTTCTTCATTTCCCTTGATATTCACCTCGGCGATGGAAGCACGCTCTGTCAAGCTCACAACTAGGGTTGTTCCATCGGCGAACAATCGAATGTCGTTAAAAAAACCCGTGTGAAACAGCGCGCGTACCCCTTCCGTGGACTTACTCTCAGTGAACGTATCGCCCTCTTTCACTGGCAAATAATTCAACACCGTCGATTCGGATATCCGCTGCAGACCTTCCATACGAATTTGCTTAATCTGAAATTCTTCAAACGCCATAGCCGGCAGCGCCCAAATAGACGCAAGACTTAAGACAACGCTAAAAATTCGTTTCATTTGCACCAACTGAACTAACCCAACAGTCGATTTACGTCGTTAAATAGTGCGAGAAACATCAGACTCGCTAACAAGCCGACCCCCACCCGCTGCCCCATCTCTTGCGCGTAATCCGACACTGGACTGCGTTTAATAAACTCAATGATATAAAACATCAAATGGCCACCGTCCAAAACGGGAACAGGCAGCAAATTGAGCACCCCAAGACTAACACTGACAATGGCAAGAAACGAAATAAATGCCAGCGTACCGATCTGGGCGGTTTGACCCGCATATTGCGCAATGGTTATTGGACCGCTAATATTTTCCAGCGAGGCTTCGCCCACAATCATTTTGCCAAACATGCGTAATGTCAAAATTGACATATCCCAGGTTTTTCGCAAAGCCGCTGGAAACGCCTCGAACACATCAAAACGATGGACGCCCATCATGGAGTCGTCGATCTTATCGGGCGTTTTTGGCGAGGCACCCACGCGTCCAATCGATTTGCCTTCCGCTTGGAGAGTGGCCGGAACGACAACGAGCGTTTGCGACTGCCCATCGCGCACGAAAGTGACTTGCACGGATTTACCCGGGCGTTCACGCACATAGTTAGCCCAACCGAACCAATCTGATACCGGCGTGCCGTCAACCTCTGTTACCAAATCACCAACACGAAAACCGGCTTTTTGTGCAGCGCCATCGGCCTGCAATTCGCCCAGCAATGCAGGCAAGTGCGGGCGTTTTGGCGTGTAACCAATGAACTGGAGAAAGTTTTCTTCGATGGAGGAAACCGGCACAGCCGAAAAATCAACGCTGAGCGTTCGTTCTTCGTGTTGCGCATTGCTAACAACAATATCGACCACGCTGTTCTCAACAACGTGCTGCACCATCGCCATTCGCATGGCTTCTAACGTCGGCGTCACATGACCCGAAACGGAAATGATCTCATCGTCTACCCGCAATCCGGCCTTCGCCAAAACCGAATTGGCACCTATTTCACCAACAACAGGCTTAAGACCTGGCACACCGGCAACAAAAATTGCCCAATAGGCAAAAATGGCAAAGACGAAATTAAAAACCGGACCGGCCGCGACGATGGCAAAACGCTTACCGAGTGTTTGCCGATTGAAGGCGCGATGCTGTTCTTGCGGGGCCACTTCACCCTCGCGCTCATCAAGCATTTTAACGTAACCCCCCAAAGGGATCATCGCTAACACATACTCTGTGTTATCCTGCCCACGCTTTGTGCTCCATAAGGGGCGCCCGAAGCCAATGGAAAATTTGAGCACCTTTACGCCACACTTACGCGCTACCCAGTAATGGCCAAACTCGTGAATGGCGATTAACAGCCCCAGTCCAACTATGAAAAAAATCGCAGAATACGCAAAGTTGCTCATAAAACCCCTCAGCCAACTCGTCGACACTTTTGCACATGCATTCGAGCGATCTCGCGTGCATGTGCATCAGCGGCCAACACCACCGGAATCGAATTCGCGGGCGCAGAACCTACGTCCGCCATCGTCGCTTCGATTACCGCCGGTATTTGTGTAAATGCAATAGACTCATTCAAAAAGGCATCAACGGCGACTTCATTGGCCGCATTGAGCGAAGCCGTAATGGTTCCGCCAACCCGCAATGCCTGGTAAGCCAAGGCCAAACAGGGAAATCGCTTTTCGTCCGCAGGTTCAAATTCCAATTTGCCTACACGAAGGAAATCTAAACTCGCCACCCCGGACGTGATGCGATCCGGCCACGCGAGCGCGTACGCAATGGGCGTGCGCATGTCCGGATTACCCAGTTGCGCCAGCACCGAGCCATCAACGTATTCGACCATGGAATGGATCACACTCTGTGGATGCACGACGACGTCAATCACATCTGCCGGGGCATCGAATAACCAACGCGTTTCGATGACTTCCAAACCTTTATTCATCATCGAGGCGGAATCAACGCTAATCTTTTTGCCCATATCCCAATTGGGATGGGCCACCGCTTGGGCCGGCGTTACCTGCGCCATTTGCTCCCAGCTCATCCGTCGAAAAGGTCCGCCGGACGCCGTCAAAACAATTCGGCGAATACCGCGGCGCGCCAATGACTCACTATTAGACGGCGGCATGCACTGAAAAATTGCATTGTGCTCGCTATCTATGGGTAATAATTGCGCGCCATGCGCACGCACCTCGTCCATAAAGAGCTGGCCAGACATCACCAAGGCTTCTTTGTTAGCAAGCAACAAGCGCTTGCCTGCACGCACCGCTGCCAGAGTCGGCGCCAATCCGGCCGCGCCAACAATGGCCGCCATGACGCAATTTACCTCCGGCAAGCTCGCCACGTGCTCCAAGCCCGCCACGCCGCTGAGAACACGAATACCGGTGAGGCCGCGCACGTTCAAAAGTGCCTGCAACTTTTCCGCCGCTGCATCTTCAACGACGACGGCATAGTCAGGCCGGTGTGCGGCACATTGCTCAGCCAATCGCTCTAATTGACGATGGCCGGTCAGCGCGACCACACGATAACGGTCCGGGTGCCGCGCAATAACATCCAACGTGCTAACACCAATCGACCCGGTTGCGCCTAAGATTGTTATGCCAATCACATCAGCACTTCCTGCACAATCAGACCTAGGGCAAATAAGGGGGCCGCCGCCGTCAGGCTGTCTATGCGATCCAAGACGCCACCATGGCCGGGTAAAATGGTTCCGCTGTCCTTAATGCCAACCCGCCGCTTGCACATGCTTTCAAATAAGTCGCCCACGACGGAAATCATCACCGTCACCATGCTCAGCACGATGAACACCAGCACTGCACCCGAAACCAAGTCTAGCCACCCGGCCATGCCGACTGACAACAAGCCTGTGGCAATCAAGGCACCATACAAACCTTCACGGGTTTTACCAGGACTGACGTGTGGCGCCAATTTATGCTTGCCAAATCGGCGCCCCGAAAAATAGGCGGCCGTGTCTGCCGTCCACACAAGCACCATCATGTATAACAGTATTTCTGGCCCACGGCTGTGAAGGTACACAATTCCTAACCACGCGGGAATCAATACAGCAACGCCGACAAAAGCGTCACGGGAGGAAACCGGTTTCGGCTCGCGCAAAGCACCGTCATAGTGAAGAACAGCGCGCGTTGCCCACACCCAAAAACCCACCGCCGCACAAAACAAGATGATTAGCAGGACCGGCAAACTGAGCAAAACGCCAGCGAGGGCAGTCACGACACCGACAACGGCGGCGTAAATAGCGCGGGTAGAAGGCTGAGTCCACCCGATAAGGCGCGCCCATTCCCAGGCGCCAATGACGACGAATATGCCAAATACACCAGCAAACCAGTGGTTCGGCAAACGCAGAATGCCCCACAACACAAGAGGTATCAAAACAAGCGCGGTGAGTATGCGGTGCTTAAGCACCTGCCACCGTTTCCACTTGCTCGCCGGTACAACCAAAGCGCCGTTGCCGACGACCAAACGACTCGATAGCCAGCGCTAGTTGAGCCGAGTCGAAGTCAGGCCACAATACTTCGGTGAAATAAAGTTCGGTATACGCAAGGTGCCAAAGCAAGAAATTGCTAATACGCTGCTCACCACCGGTTCGCACAAATAAATCAGGCTCCGGCAAATCGCCCATTTCAGTATGTGCGCGCAGGATGTCTTCGGTGACATCACCTACCGCCAACTCGCCACGGCGTACTTTTTCAGCAATTTTTCGAGTCGCTTGGGTCATGTCCCATCGACCACCGTAATTGGCCGCCACGACAACGGTTAGACCCGTGTTACCGCTGGTGAATTCTTCTGCTTCGCGGATGCGCGCTTGAAGCCGCTCGGAAAACGCTTCACGCCCACCGATGATACGGAGGCGAACATTATTACGATGCAACTTTTTGACTTCGTGCTTTAAAACAGTAAAGAATAGCTCCATGAGCAAGCTAACTTCTGTCGGCGGACGCTTCCAGTTTTCGCTACTAAAGGCAAACAGCGTTAATACTTGCACGCCTTGATCGGCACACGCACCGACGACCCGACGCACTGCCTCAACACCGGCTTTGTGACCAGCGAAACGCGGCAAGCCGCGTTGTTTAGCCCAACGTCCATTGCCGTCCATAATAATTGCAACATGACGAGGCGTACTTCCAGGCACAAGTTTATCCTTTACGTCAGCCTCCTGATAACGGGTCATATCCTTCGCGATTTCCAATTTTTAGTAGACACTTGACCAGCCAGGCGAAAAACAGATCGCAAAAACATGACTACCACAGCGCAATAAACGCCTGTTTAAATTGCCATCAGCTCTTTTTCTTTGTCTTTTATCATCCCGTCAATTTCCGAGATGAACTTGTCCGTCGCTTTTTGGACTACGTCTTGCGCTTTGCGCTCTTCGTCTTCTGCTATCTTTTTGTCCTTGAGAAGCGCTTTGAGTTCATTCATCGCATCACGACGCACATTGCGCACCGCTACGCGGGCTTCCTCACCTTCGTGTTTAACCACTTTGGTCAAGTCTCGGCGGCGCTCTTCGGTAAGCGCAGGCAAAGGCACACGAATGACCATTCCCGACGTCGCGGGGTTTAGGCCAAGGTCGGACGCCATGATCGCTTTTTCAATCGGGCCAACCATGGTTTTTTCCCACGGCGTAACCACCAACATGCGCGAATCGCTCACGGCAACCGCGGCGACTTGTGACAAGGGCACGTCATTGCCGTAGTGGGATACACGAATCGTGTCAAGCAAGGAAGGATGCGCACGGCCGGTACGAACCTTCGCCAATTGCGTTCTCGCCGACTCAATGCATTTCTTCATCCGGGTTTCGGCGTTTTTCTTAATGTCCTCGATCATACATGTTCACCCTGCACCAACGTGCCTTCGTCTTCGCCCAGCACAACGCGCATCAACGCGCCTTGCTTGTTCATGTTAAACACCCGAATCGGCATGTTCTGTTCCCGACACAAGGCAATCGCTGCCGTGTCCATAACATTTAGTTTGCGTTCGATAACTTGATCGAACGTCAACCTCGGAAAAAATACAGCGGACGGGTCTTTCATCGGATCAGCCGAATAGACGCCGTCAACCTTGGTCGCCTTCAAGACGATTTGCGCGCCAATTTCGATGCCGCGTAAGCTGGCCGCCGAATCGGTCGTGAAAAAGGGATTGCCCGTCCCCGCACCAAAAATGACAACCCGCCCCTTTTCAAGGTGACGAATCGCTCTACGACGAATGTAGTCTTCGCAGATTTGATTTATTTTTAGCGCCGACATGACCCGCGCATTGAGTCCTTTGCGTTCCAGTGCGTCTTGCAACGACAGCGCATTAATGACGGTCGCCAGCATTCCCATCTGGTCGCCCGTCACCCTTTCCATGCCCGCTTCAGCTAGACCCGCGCCGCGAAAAATATTGCCGCCACCTACCACCAAGCCAACCTGCACACCGGCCTCGACCAGTTCGAGAACTTCTTCGGCAATGCGACGGGTGACCTTAGGGTCGATGCCATAGTCAGCGTCCCCCATAAGGGCTTCGCCGCTTAGCTTTAATAGAATACGCGTATATTTTGGCTTGATCACATCACTACCCTTCGTAGCTGGCCCACAAACGCTATCGCTCAGCAGGAATCGCCTTAGTTACCGCGCGCTTGCGCCATCACTTCAGCCACAAAATCAGATTGTTGTTTTTCGATGCCTTCACCGACTTCATAGCGGCAAAAACTCGTTACTGAGCCTTTGCCATTCTGCAACAACTTGCTGACGGTGATATCGGGATCTTTCACGAACGGCTGGCCTACCAAGGTGACCTCGGCCAGGAACTTCTTGACCCGTCCATCGACCATCTTTTCAATAATATTGTCTGGCTTGCCGCTGTCTTTCGCTTGGGCAATGAAAATTTCGCGCTCTTTGGCGATCAATTCAGCCGAAACCTGCTCATCGCTCACACAAATAGGGCGACTGGCCGCGACGTGCATAGCGACATCTTTCGCCAATTCTTCGTTACCACCGACCATTTCCACCAACACACCAATGCGCGTACCGTGTGAATAGCAGCCGACCACACCATTTGCCGCCGACGCCAACTTGAAGCGGCGGATTGCGATATTCTCACCAATTTTGGCGATGAGGTTGCGGCGCACTTCTTCAACGGACAGACCGCCGGGGGTGAGCGGAAAGTTATTCAGCGCGGCCAAGTCGGCTGGCTGATTAGCTAACACACAATCGCCCACTGCTGCTGCAAATTGTTGGAAGTCATCGCCCTTAGCGACGAAATCGGTTTCGCAGTTCACATCAACAATGACGGCGTGCTTCTTGTCAGCACTGGCGCGAATAATCACCATGCCTTCAGCTGCCACGCGACCCGACTTCTTGTCGGCCTTGGCCATACCGGACTTGCGCATTGCTTCAATTGCCGCCTCAATGTCGCCATTGGACTCGGTTAGCGCGCGCTTGCATTCCATCATGCCCGCGCCTGTGCGTTCGCGCAGCTCTTTTCCCATACCTGCTGTTATCGACATTTTCAACCACAATACAATTACATAGGTAGTTTGACGACTTTCTGTTTGGAGGAATGGGGGCAATGCCCCCTTTCCTCACTGCTGCCGAAGATCGACCGCTTTACTCAGCCGCTTCTTCTTCCTCACCGAACTTAGCCGCCGAGCCCACAGCCAGCTTCAGGTTCGTGCGTAACGGCGGGCGTGGCTTTTTAGGCGCAGC
>JANOTC010000694.1:0-25561 GCA_031416175.1 Gammaproteobacteria bacterium | reverse complement strand
AACGGTAACCTCGGTAATTCGGCTGTTACATCCTCCATTGAAGAGGAAGTGGACAAAATGACCTGGGTGATTCGTTGGGGTGCAGACACCATTATGGATCTGTCGACCGGCAAAAATATCCACGAAACCCGCGAATGGATTATTCGCAATTCGCCGGTTCCAATCGGCACCGTGCCTATCTACCAGGCGCTAGAAAAAGTCGACGGCAAAGCCGAAGACCTCACCTGGGAAATGTTTCGCGACACCCTCATTGAGCAAGCGGAGCAGGGGGTGGACTACTTCACCATCCACGCTGGTGTTCGCTTGCGCTACGTACCGCTCACTGCACGCCGCTTAACCGGCATTGTGTCGCGCGGCGGTGCGATCATGGCTAAGTGGTGCCTCGCGCATCACCAAGAAAATTTCCTGTATACGCATTTTGAAGATATCTGCGAAATCATGAAGGCGTACGACGTTTCATTCTCGCTGGGCGATGGACTGCGTCCAGGCTGTATTGCCGACGCGAATGATGCTGCCCAATTCGGTGAACTGGAAACCTTGGGTGAGCTAACCAAGATCGCGTGGAAGCATGACGTGCAAACCATGATTGAAGGTCCAGGTCATGTGCCTATGCACATGATTAAAGAGAATATGGATAAGCAATTGGAAGTGTGTGGCGAAGCGCCGTTTTATACACTGGGGCCGCTAACAACGGATATCGCGCCCGGTTATGACCACATCACCAGCGCCATTGGTGCGGCCATGATTGGCTGGTTCGGCACCGCGATGCTGTGTTATGTCACACCGAAAGAACACTTAGGTTTGCCGAATCGTGATGATGTTAAAGAAGGCATCATGGCGTATAAAATCGCCGCGCACGCCGCCGATTTAGCCAAGGGTCATCCCGGCGCGCAAATTCGTGACAACGCCTTATCTAAGGCCCGTTTTGAATTCCGTTGGGAGGATCAGTTCAATCTTGGTCTAGACCCCGACCGTGCGCGGGACTATCACGACGAGACCATGCCCAAAGAAGCGCACAAGGTTGCGCACTTTTGCTCCATGTGTGGTCCGCACTTTTGCTCGATGAAAATCACTCAGGAAGTGCGCGACTACGCGGATCAGCAAGGGGTAACGGCGGAGGCTGCGCTTAACAAGGGTATGGAGGCCAAAGCGGTCGAGTTCGTAAAACAAGGTGCCCAATTGTACAAGAATACATAACGGCTATTAAACGTTTGCTGTGCTCCGGAGAATCCCACGAGTGGGTTCTTTGGGGCGGCGCGTGCTCATTGAACCCTAGACTACAATCCGCTTAATACGCACATAAAAATTTTTTGATTCGGCGGAACTTCTCCGATTTTCCTAGCCCGCACGAAATGCGTGTGAATTATGCCTGCCCCTCTTCACATCCCTCTATACATATGCTATAAAAATTCTCCGTGTCAACGGGCGTTGATCAAAAGCCCCAGCCACTTACAAGCAATTACAAGAGAGGGAATGCAGATGTCTCAGAGTTTTTTCCGCACGACGCGCAGCCTGATTATACTTGGCTTGGCGATGTGGGGTAGTACCGCCTTGGCCGATCCCAATATCAAAATTATCAGTCCTGCCGATGGCGCTACTGTTAACGCTGGCGAGTCGCTCCTGGTCACGTACGAAATCATCCCTAACCAAGGTGGCGATCATTCGCACATCTATGTAAACGGCAAAGAAGCTGGCATTTTGCGCAAGAAGAAAGGCAGTTATTCGCTTGATCCATTGCCAGCTGGAACGCATGCGATTTGTTTAAAGGTTGTAAACAAGGGCCACGCCGCTATCGGTCAGGAAACGTGCATTAAAGTCACGCGGAACTAGTCGGTGCAGTTGGAGAATCTGTCGTATGCGCTCACGCAAGTCGTCCACAATTTTGGTGCACTTGCCGTTGTCGCGGGGGCGTTTGCTGCATTAAAAACGCAGCCTGACCAGCTAAAATTGAAAAATGGCATGGCCTGGCTTGTGCTTATCGCATGGGGCGCTCAGGGCGCCACGGGCTTGATTTTTGGTGGCATTAGCCTGCTGTTTTACGGCGAAACCCCCGACCTGCATGATGTCGCTAAGGCGGCGCTGGGCATCAAAATACTGTGCGCGCTGTCTGGATTTGTCATCGCGTTGCTTTACATTCGCGGTGCGTCGACGTGGAGCGAAGAAGGGCGTCGCCGTGCGTGGCACGCATTGACGGGACTAGGCGCCACCGCATTGACGGGGGCGGCCTTCCTGCGCTGGTTTTCGTAGCCGCAGACATTACGAAGGCCAGAGGGAATAGGGACGTCCGTGTAGTCAATTTAATTACGCCGGGGATCGATCCCTGATAACTTAAATATATAAACGCAGGAGTCTGGAATGAGCGACTATTCTTTTATTTTGCGGCCTCGATTAGCCGAAAGAATGGTGACGTTAAGTGCTTTGCTTTGTGCCGCGTTAATGGCGGGTGTGGCGCACGCCGGTGATTACACCAATTTCGCCAACATGAAGTTCGTAGACATTCCCGCTGGCAGTTTCAAAATGGGTTCGTGCAAAGTCACGGCCGAAATGCGACAAGATAACAAGCGCCGCGTTTTTCTCGGCCTTGCGCCACGCTCGACAGGTTGCGACGTCGATAATCCTAACGTTAACGACAATGAAACGCCGCAGCACACAGTCAATATTCGCGCATTCCAAATGGGCAAAACGCCGGTCACTTTAGGCCAGTTTAAACAATACGTTGCGGCGATTGGCGCCACTGACGGTTCCAGCGGCTGGAACTTAGTCAATGATGAATTCAAGAAGTTGAATGCCTATGGTGATAATGCGCCGGTCGTTCAAGTGTCATGGTTGGAAGCCAAAGAGTTTATTGACTGGCTCAACCATAGCAAGCCCGCTGATGATCGCCGCGTTTACCGATTATCGTCTGAAGCGGAGTGGGAATACGCCTGCCGCGCCGGTGGAAATCACGCTTACTGTGGTAGCAATAATGGCGATGAGGTGGGATGGATTGATCGCAATAACAATCAACATCAACATGACGTTGCCACCAAGGCGCCCAACGCTTGGGGTCTTTATGACATGACCGGCAATGTGTGGCAATGGGTTGAAGATGCCTACCATGAAACCTACGCAGGTGCGCCCTTAGATGGCAGCGCATGGACGGCTGTGACGGCTTCGTCGCAAAATGCGGCCCCGCTCATTGCCGGTGCCACGCAAGGCGCCGCCGATGGTCCGGCGCGCGCCGTTCGCGTCAGTAAGTTTAGCGACGAACAGCAAGAATACGATGCTGCTATGCGCGCGCGCCGTGGCAAAGCATGGAAACGTGACACCACTACGGCCCGCGTTCTACGTGGAGGTTCGTGGCGTTTTGGTTACGAATTTGCGCGCGCAACCTATCGGTTAAGCGGTGCGCCTGGTAACTGGTATTACGGCAACGGGTTTCGTGTCGCTGCAACGTTGCCATAACTGAATATTTAATATAATAGAGGTTAGTTGTGTCCAATCTGCGTAGTGGTTCCTTGTCGGGTTTTCGGTTTGGTTTATATGCGCGAGTGGTTGCGCTTAGTTTTACGATGACAGGCGGGTTCGCGCAGGCTGAAGAATTTAGCAATTTCATGGGCATGAAATTTGTAGATGTGCCGACTGGCAGTTTCAAAATGGGCTCGTGCAAAGCCGTTATGCCCGATCAAGTCGGTGTAAAAGTAGATTGCATTGGTGCTGAGCTAGACGTGCCTTTTAACGAACTACCTCAGCACGGCGTCACCGTCCCTGGCTTTCAAATAGCTAAAACCGAAGTCACTTTGGGGCAGTTTAAAGACTACATCATCAAGGCTGATCGCTCAGACTTGGTTTCCGATGAATTCATGGAAGCGAATTCTCAAGCCAACGAAGCGCCGGTTGTTTATGTGTCATGGAACGATATCAAAACGTTCGTGGAATGGCTAAATAAGACTAAGCCAGCGACAGACAAGGGTGTTTATCGTTTGCCATTCGAAGCCGAGTGGGAATACGCGTGCCGTGCGGGTAGCCACGACGCCTTTTGCGGCAGTAAAAGCCCTAGTGCAGTGGCCTGGCACGGTGGCAATAGTGGTTCGCATCAACAGGGCGTAGGCAGGAAGGACGCCAACGCATTTGCCTTACATGACATGAGTGGCAATGTGCGCGAATGGGTCGAAGACTGCTACCACGACAGTTTCGTCAATGCGCCTGTTGATGGCAGCGCGTGGACGACGAAGTGTACCAGCCCGGAACGTGTACTTCGTGGCGGTTCTTGGAAAGACGAGTCGTTTAAAGTGCGCGCTTCCAACCGCATTAATGCGCCGTCGGTGAGTCGCAGTAGTACGATTGGTTTTCGCTTAGTGCGAAAAGTACCTTAGTCGCTTTCGATTAATAGCGTACCTGGTACCATAAACGGCCAACCAGCTCGTGTAGAGCATAACTGCTATTTTGTAGCGCGCTCATGTGTGGAAAGAAGTCTTGCCACACTAAATTGCCGCCGTGATACCCCTCAAATCCGGTCGGCGCGGGCGTGACTTTGATGCCTTCTTTTTCGAACACCGGCACGGCGCGGGCAAGATGCCAAGCGCTAGACACCAAAAACACATGGTCGATTTTCGCTGCACGCAATAATTTCGCGCTGTAACTTGCATTTTCTGCGGTATTGCGACTTTTCGTCTCGACCCAGCGCGGTGAAATGCCATAGTCTTCAACGAGCACGCGTTCAATCAACCTCGCTTCAGCGAAGGCCTCCCCGTTGGGCGAGCCGCCACTAATTAGGATAGGTAAATCAGTCTCGCGACGTAGCTTGGCGCCGTAGCGCACGCGTTCTAAGGTGACTTTGTTAACGGTTTCGTGGCCGTCATATTCCTTGGCGTGAGTACGTCGTCCACCGCTCAGTATTACAATCGCGCGTGCTTTGGTCTTAATTAAGTCGGCTTGGTCGAGTGCGAAGCTGGGTTCTAAAGGCGTCATCAAGCCCATCGCGACAATGGGCAGCGTCATTAGCCAAAGCAAAATGGTGGCAAAAAATACAATTTTTCGCGCTACATTCTCGTAGTTCTGCCAGAGCAATAAGGCTAAAACAAAAAGTAATACGAAGCCGCCGGGTGGCAGAAAAACCATTTTCATTAGTTGGGTGAACTCAATATTCACACGCGCAATTTCCAAGTCGGTACATTTCCCACAGTGAGGAGTCCGTGATTAACTAACCATGCGCGCGCGTCTTCCGCATCGCGCTCGAACCACGCCTGCGTGGATCCCAGTCGAAAGCTATAACCCCACGCATCCATATCGCTAAACATCTTTGCTTTACCTATGCTTGGTAAAAAATCTGACAATACAATTTGCAGATAACATACTCCGTTTTCTTCCGCGAAGTCGCCGCCTGCATCGGTGTGAACCCGGTGGCGACGCTCATTGTCCATGCAAATGGTATGACAGGCTTCATGCAATGCCGAGTGCACGGGCGTATCGGCACGAACGTTCACCCTGTTTCCAATAATCCCCGCCTCGCTGTCACCCCAAAAAGACCCTGGAATGGAAGTTTCAGGCGGAATCAGTTCAATTCGCAGCGAATAGCGCGCGAACAGCGCTTCCAACGCCGTGAGATGAACCGAAGTGCAGCGTTCCATAGGGTTGACTCAATTGAAAAACGTGGGATTATAGGCACTGCGTCGCTCGGGAGTGCTTTATTTTGTTGCGTTGTAGTTTTGTCTTGCTGCTCGGAATCATCCTGCTTAGCGGTTGTGATCAAAAGCGCGTGCCTGTTTCATTGGACCGCAAAAACGTCGATTTGGTCAAGCAGGGTGAATTGGTTTACAACGCTAATTGCGCGCGCTGTCACGGTGCGAACTTGGCGGGTCAGCCCAATTGGCGCGCGCGCAAGCCGGACGGGAAATTACCCGCCCCGCCACACGATGCGAGCGGTCATACATGGCACCACCCTAACGCGGTATTATTGTCTATTGTTCGAGATGGATTAGTGCCGCCTAACGCGCCCGAAGGGTATCAAAGCGACATGCCCGCATTTAAGAAAACACTCACAGAAGCGCAAATTGTGGCCGTGTTGTCATTTATTCAAAGCCGATGGCCGGATGACATATGGCAATATCGCACTGAAAATCGAATTTAACAGCCAGCGATGATTCTCATGCGGGTCCGAGAGAGTGTTTCCATGGTGATAAGTACTTGAGCAAGAAAGCAACGCCACGGAGTGGCCCGACCCTCGCGGAACGTGCCGACAAACACGTGCTCTACCAAAAGTCCGTGCAGGCCGTGGACGTCGAAGTCGCGTTCTTTAGCGATCAATACCAGGTGCTGCGCGGTACGCAGGCAATCAGTATGCGGGAAGATTTTTGTGGTACCGCCTTGCTCTGTACTGAATGGAGCAAGAGTAACGAACAGCGTACCGCCATTGGCGTGGATTTGTGCCAAGACACCTTGGATTGGGCGCTTGAGCATAATATCGCAAGTTTGCAAGCAAACACGGCAGCGCGAATATCCCTGTTGAACAAAGACGTGTGCACGGTTGCCTGTGGCACGGTCGATGTAATTTGCGCCATGAATTTTAGCTATTGCGTGTTCAAAACGCGCGACGCTCTGCGCACCTATTTCGCCAATGCACATCGAGGTTTGAATGAGCGCGGTATCTTTGTGCTCGATTTACTCGGCGGTTCCAAAACCTGCGACGTCAGCGAAGAAAAAAGAAAAATCGAGGGCGAAAAAGCACATTACGTTTGGCAGCAAGAAAAATATAATCCCATTAACCATCATTTACTCGCCCACATTCATTTCCGATTTTCTGACCGCTCGCGTTTGGATAAAGCCTTCACCTACGACTGGCGCTTGTGGACCTTACCCGAGCTTAGTGAGCTACTGACGGAGGCGGGATTCAGCAAAGTGCGGGTGTTTTGGGAGGGTTTCGTGGAGAATGAAGACGATCCCGACAGCGAATACTTGGTCGGCGATGGCATTTACCGCGAAGTGGCGGAAATCGAGCAACAAGAATCCTGGTTAGCCTATATTGTCGCTGAGCGATGAGGAAAAACTAAATGACCATCAATGTCGGCGATAAAATTCCGAATATTGCGCTGTATCGAATTGTGGATGGAAAAGTTGCCGCTGTGCATTGCCATGCGTTGTTGGCCGGTAAACGTAGCGTTGTGTTCGCTGTGCCCGGCGCGTTTACGCCGACCTGTTCTGAGCAACATTTGCCAGGATTCGTCGCCAATAATTACGCGTTTAAGAAAAAAGGCATCGACCAAGTTATCTGTATATCTGTTAACGACGCCTACGTCATGCGTGCTTGGCAGGAAGAACAGGCTATATTGGATGAAGTGACCTTACTCGCAGACGGTAACGGCGAATTGACGGAGGCGCTAGGTCTAACGCTGGATTTGCGCGGAGCAGGAATGGGCTTGCGATCAACGCGATACGCGATGGTTGTGGAGAATGGAATTGTAACCCATTTAATGGTGGAGCCGACCGGCGGCGGATTGAATGTTAGTCGGGCGGAATCCGTATTGGCAGCAATCGGCCAGGAAAAAATGGCGAATTCGGAAATGCTAGGATAATGTATGGCAGACGAACCTATTCAAAAGCCGGATGAAGACTGGAAAAAATCGCTAACACCGGAGCAGTATCACGTATGCCGTTTGGGCGGCACGGAACGGCCATTCTCAGGCGATTATTGGGACGCGCACGAACAAGGTATGTACACCTGCGTGTGCTGTGGTACGGATTTATTTTCGTCTACGACTAAATTCGACTCAGGCACTGGCTGGCCGAGCTTTTTCGCACCTGTCGAAGGGGAAAACGTGAAGAGCGTGCTGGACGTAAGCCATGGCATGCGCCGTACGGAAGTGCGTTGCGCAAAATGCAATGCACACCTAGGTCACGTCTTTAACGATGGACCAAAACCGACTGGGTTGCGCTATTGCATTAACTCAGCCTCGTTAAAGTTACGCAAAGACGCAGAGTCAGCCACGTAACAGCGCATCATGGTCGATCTTCCGGCCTCACCGCTTCATCGCCTTGATCTCCCGGCGCTTACGCGCGCCGGTGTTCAACTATTTCTCAAGCGCGATGACCTCATAGATCCGCATTTTGGCGGAAATAAATGGCGAAAGCTAAAATACAATTTGCGCAAGGCGCGCGAAATGAATGCTCGCGCCTTGCTTACCTTCGGTGGCGCCTATTCTAACCACATCCATGCGGTTGCAGCGGCGGGTCAAAAGTTCGGCATGCAAACAATCGGTGTTATTCGTGGCGAGGCTGCCAGCGCCAGCAACACTACGCTGACGTTTGCACAAGCCTGCGGCATGCATTTGCATTTCGTGGATCGCGCACATTACCAAAAGAAGACAGACCCAGCGTGGCAACCGCAACTTGAAGACGAATTTGGGCCGTTCTACCACTTACCAGAGGGCGGAAGTAACGGACTGGCCTTGCCCGGCTGCGCAGAAATCGTCGGCGAACTCGACCTACAACTCCCGTCAGGATACGATGTGCTAGCCGTGCCGCTGGGAAGCGGCGGCACCCTCGCTGGGTTGGTGTCGGGTATGGTAGGCCGTGCGTCGCAAGTGCAGGGCTATGCGGTGTTAAAGGGGGAGGCCGATCTCGCCCAACGCGTAACACAGCTCTTGGCAGGCGCGGGCGTAGGGAATACAGCGTCATGGCGACTTGATTCGCGATATCATTTTGGTGGATATGCTCGCTGCGATGCCGAGCTGTTTGGTTTTCTCAACGAATTCCGCCAAACGACAGGCGTGCAGCTTGATCCGATCTACAATGGCAAAATGCTTTATGGCCTTTTGGAAAATATTCGCCGCGGCGAATTCGCACGCGGCACACGCATCGTTGCTCTCCACACTGGCGGCCTTCAAGGATGGGTCGGTATCGCCCGAAAATACAAGTTGAATGAAGGTAGTTATCAGTTATGAAAGAATTCGATGCCGGACTAGACGCCTATCTTCAAGGTGATTACGCCACAACACTTAATCTGTGGACCAATGCCGCCACCGCCGGTGACGTGCGCGCGCAATACAATCTCGGCGTGCTTTACGACCAAGGCGACCGCATACCGAAAAATGACGCGCTAGCCTTAACGTGGTATCGAATGGCTGCGTTGCAAGGCTATGCTAACGCCCAATACAACTTGGCCCTCATGCTCCAATCCGGCCAGGGTGTACTTGCCAATCCGCAGGAAGCCGCCATTTGGTATCGCCGCGCCGCCGAACAAAATCACCCCGACGCGCAATTCAACCTGGCCCAAATGCTCGCCGATGCCGAAGGCATCGCGCAAGACTACGAAGAAGCAGTGAAGTGGTATCAACTTTCGGCAGGCCAAGCCCATGCGCAAGCCGCCAACAACTTAGGCATTCGCTACGCCATGGGCCAAGGCGTCGCCCACGACGACATGCAAGCCTACGCCTGGTTCAGCGTCGCCGCAGAATTGGGAGATGCATTAGCCGTTAGGCATCGTGACCGCGTTGCCAACGAACTCACGCCGGATCAAATTGTGCGGTCGGGGAAAATCGCGAAGGAACGGGTGGCGTTGATTCGGCGGAAGGGTTAGGCTCAGCGCGATACTATCCGATGTAAAATCAGCGGCTCCGAGCGAAAAAGTTGATTCGGACGAATTCCTTTTTCCAAAAGGCGATCAAAGTCTGTCTCAGTCAGGCCATCTATGACTACCGACCCGTTATCCACTACGCCTTTAATATCGCCTTGTTCAATGAGCCGTTTGAATAAATCCGTGTCGGGTGCATAAACTAATAGGTACTCACCATTCGACGAAAAAATAGTACGAAAAAATTCGTAACCCGCGACACCTTTCTTGTCTAGATTTTTGACACTCCCAATCATTCCCGCCGACGTCATTCGAAAAATGACATCCCAAGTCGGTTGCACATCAAATTTGTCGTCTTTGACTTCTACGCTCAGAAGTTCCACGACTCCCCGTTCTGTATTCTTTACACGAGAAGCCACGACAGCCATTTTTCCGAATACACCGGATTTTGGTCTTGATGTATCGCCATCGTAGTCTCGACTTGCAAAATCAACCCTCCAAATTCCTTCAAAACTGGTCTTGCTAACTGTCGCAACCGTTTCCCCCACCTCGCGCTTTGAAACAACAGTACCGCAGGCAGTTGTCATAGCTACGGCAATCGCCAACAATCCGTACACCAAGTATTTGGTAAGAAGCATTTTCATTTTTCATCTCGACGCGAATGACGGTATTAGCTGAGTCTATTGTATGTCATATCCAATTGACATCTCGCCCGAAAAGGCGGTAATGAGAATTTACGTCAGCTGATAAATGCATT
This sequence comes from Gammaproteobacteria bacterium, assembly GCA_031416175.1. GTDB lineage: Bacteria > Pseudomonadota > Gammaproteobacteria > S012-40 > S012-40 > JANOTC01. The sequence goes on along the minus strand of JANOTC010000694.1, from coordinate 15,257 downwards.
GGACCCAGAACGACAGTGGACTACTAAGTCAAGACAGCTTTGGCGTTCTTCAAAATGTTGGCTCAGCCAGGGAGGACCAACAACTCCGTAAACTCCCCAATCGCCACAAACTCCTCCATCACCCTCGGCGGTTTTTTACTCGACGGCTGCGCAATTGAAATCGGAAACGCAATTCCATAATCGCGCGCCGACCGCAACACGGGCAAACTGTCGTCCAGCAACAAAGTCCGCGCCGGGTTAAACACTTCAACCTTCTGCAATTTCGTCCAAAACTCAACTTGCTCTTTGGGAACCCCAATCGCATGTGAAGAAATGATTCCGTCGAATAACGGTGCCAGCCCGGTACGTTCCATTTTCAAAGCCAGTGCCGCCGGGTGCGCATTGGTCACTAGCACTTGGCGCTTTCCCATTTGACGCACCGCGTTTAAAAAAGCCAACGCGCCTTGTCGTACGCCAACCAAATGCGCATGCTCACGTTTCAGCGCCACCACATCCAGCCCCAATTCGCGACTCCAAAAATCGAGACAATACCAATCCAGCGTACCCTCTCGTGCTTTAAAAAGAGGCGCTAAGGTCGCCAATGAGTCAGTCAGGTCCAGTCCCTCGCGTTCGCCATAACGGCTCGGAATGACCACCTGCCAAAAATGATCATCGAAGTGAAGGTCCAGTAAAGTACCGTCCATATCCAGCAAAACCGTGTCGATGGCATTCCAATCAATCATTTTCGCCCAGTTCCTACGAGAGTGTTTTCTATTAGGTATAATACCTCTTATACCCTTTGATTCGAGTTACTAGGGATTTCCGCTGTGCCGCTACAAAACCCGATTCCCATCGTCATGACGTTTGCTGGCGCCGACCCGACTGGGGGTGCAGGCGTGCAGGCCGACATCGAAGCCATCGCGAGCATGGGTTGCCACGCCTGCGGAGTCATAACGGCCATTACGGTGCAAGACACCCAAAACGTCATGGCGTTCATGCCCATTGAAATGGGTCTCATTATCCAACAAGCGCGTGCCGTTCTTGAAGACATGCCAGTTGCGGCGTTCAAAATCGGCATGGTCGGCAGTGTTGCAGCCGCCGAAGCTATCCACACTATCTTGACCGACTATCCTAACATTCCCATGGTCCTCGATCCGGTCTTTAAGGCAGGCGGTGGTCGCGACCTTTCCGATGACAACATTGTTGACGCCATCATTGAATTGCTAGTGCCGCTGGCCACCATCGTCACGCCCAATAGCGTAGAGGCGCGCCGTTTGGCACCGCATGCGGACACGCTCGAAGCATGCGCACACGAAATTTTGGACATGGGCTGTGAATTTGTTCTCATCACGGGCACCCATGAAAATACGCCTAACGTCGTCAATTCTCTGTATACCAATCGCCGTTTAATCGATAGTTACACCTGGCAACGCTTGCCGCACACTTACCACGGTTCCGGGTGCACGTTGGCGGGCAGCATCGCTGGCCTGCTCGGGCAAGGATACGAACCCATCAGTGCCGTTTTTGAAGCGCAGCAATACACCTGGACCGCACTTTCGCAGGGAACGCGCGCTGGAATGGGACAGTGGTTGCCCAACCGTTTCTTTTGGGCGCAGGCGGGTGATAGCAACAAGAAATGACTTACCTACGCGTGCGCGGCCTTTATGTCATCACCAATACCTGCGAAAACGACTCTGTACTAAATCGGGTTGAGGCCGCATTGCGCGGTGGCGCCTGCATTGTGCAATATCGTGACAAATCCAAAGATGACGCCAAGCGACTGCACCAGGCGCAGGCTATCGTCGCGCTGTGCCAAGAATATTCTGCCCTTTCCATCATCAACGACGATATCGCCTTAGCCCAAGCCGTCGGCGCTGACGGTGTTCATGTCGGACGCGATGACCTCGCGCTAACCCAGGCCCGCGCCGCGCTCCCCGATAAACTGATCGGCGTATCCTGTTACAACCAAATCGAACTCGCTTTGGCTGCTCAAGAAGCAGGCGCGGACTATGTCGCCTTCGGTCGATTTTTCGCCTCCGTTACCAAACCTAACGCGATTCAAGCCGACATCGAAATCCTCAAAATAGCAAAAGCACGCCTCAGAATACCGATCATCGCCATTGGCGGAATTACCTCAGAAAATGGCCGTGCACTCGTGCAAGCCGGTGCCGCCGCCCTTGCTGTTATTCATGCCGTCATGGTTCAAGCTAACGTCCAACAAGCCGCCGAAGAATTTCGCCCACTTTTTTCGGACTAAGGCTCGGGCTGTACCATCATCCCAAGCAACACGCTCCTCAAAGGAAAATATCGGGCCAAAACGGCAGCAAAATCGACTTCATGCGTGTTTACAGTAGACTTCACCAGCCGTTTTTAGGATTATGTTTGTCTAACCCGCCGCGGACTTGGCGAGCGCAACTAAGGAATGCCCATGACACAATCTCAGACTCTTTTCGCACAAGCACAAAAACATATTCCCGGTGGCGTAAATTCCCCCGTGCGAGCCTTTCGTGGCGTGGGTGGAGAGCCTGTTTTTTTCAAGAGCGGCCAAGGCGCTTACTTAACCGATGAAGACGGCCAGCGCTATATAGACTACGTTGCCTCGTGGGGGCCGATGGTGGCGGGTCATTGCCATCCGCAGGTCGTCGCGGCCGTACAATCTGCAGCCGCACAAGGTTTAGGATTCGGTGCCCCCACCCGCATCGAAACAGAAATGGCCGAACTTGTATGCAAGCTCGTTCCCTCCATGGACATGGTGCGCATGGTTAGTTCCGGCACGGAAGCGACCATGAGCGCCATTCGTCTCGCGCGTGGCTACACGGGTCGCGACAAAATCATCAAATTCGAAGGGTGCTATCACGGCCATTCCGATTCGCTCTTAGTCAAAGCGGGTTCCGGTGCCCTCACCTTAGGTGTGCCCACCTCGCCCGGCGTACCGGCCAGTTTGGCTCAACACACCCTTACCTTATCCTATAACGACATCGCCCAAGTCGAAACCGCATTCCGCGAAATCGGCGACCAAGTCGCCTGCGTCATCGTCGAACCCGTCGCGGGTAATATGAATTGCATTCCGCCGCTCCCCGGTTTCTTAGAAGGCTTACGCCGCGTCTGTGATCAATACGGCGCGGTTCTGATATTTGACGAAGTAATGACCGGTTTCCGCGTCGCACTCGGCGGCGCCCAGGCTTACTACAAAGTAACCCCTGATCTCACTACCCTCGGAAAAGTGATTGGCGGAGGCCTGCCCGTAGGTTCATTTGGAGGCAAACGCGCTATCATGGAAAAAATCGCGCCACTCGGTCCGGTTTACCAAGCGGGCACTTTGTCCGGCAATCCGGTGTCTATGGCAGCGGGCATCGCGACATTGAATTTGGTCCAAGCCGACGGATTCTATTCGCGCCTGACCGAGCGCACTCACGAACTCTGCGAGGGTCTTGAGGCACGGGCTAAGAAGGCTGGCATTCCGTTTACGACCAACCGTGTCGGCGGTATGTTCGGCCTCTTCTTCAGTTTCGAGGCGAAGGTTACGACATATCAGCAAGTGACCGAATCCAATGTGGAACGATTCAGGAAGTTTTTTCATGGAATGTTACAACATGGAGTCTACCTTGCCCCTTCCGCTTATGAGGCCGGATTTGTTTCTAGCGCCCATACGACGGATGATATTCAAACAACTTGGCTTGCGGCTGAGAAGGTATTTAGTACGCTATAGGCGCGTGCCTAATTTGTTCCTGCGAGACTGCCAAGTGAGTGAGCGGTTGATGCTTCACGACGCACGTCGATAAGCCCCAGCTGAAATAACCTATGGATATGCAAACGTTCCAACCCGTATTCGATTGGGTCACCGCCAACCCAGGCTGGGCGGCGACCTTCGTCTTTGTCAATGCGGTGGCCGAATCACTCGTCATTGTGGGTCTATTCATCCCCGGCACCATCGTTATGTTTGGGATTGGCACTTTGGTTGGTACTGGCGTGCTCGGACTATGGGAAACCCTATGGTGGTCCGTGCTTGGCGCTATTGTGGGCGACGGAATTAGCTATTGGGTGGGGCGCTACTATTCTGACTCGCTTAAGCGTATGTGGCCTTTTTCAAAGCGGCCCGACCTGCTGCCCAAGGGCGAAGCATTCTTTAAAAAGCACGGCGGCAAGAGCGTATTGTTTGGTCGTTTCGTCGGCCCCGTTCGACCCATCATCCCCGCCGTCGCGGGCATGATGCGCATGCATCCGGGTTCGTTCTTCATGGTAAACGTGGCCTCGGCCATCGTGTGGGCGCCCGCCTATATGTTACCCGGGCTGGTTTTTGGAACCTCACTTGGGCTCGCCTCGGAAGTTGCGACTCGACTCGCCGTCCTGGTGTTTGGCTTAGTTGTCGGCATCGGCATCATAGTCTGGCTGATTCGACGCTTGACGCTTTTCCTCGGTCCTCGCGTCGGCGTCGTTATTGACAAGATCTGGGCGTGGGGGCATTCCCATCCACGTCTTGGCCCACTTGCCGTGTCCTTGGTGGACCCCGCGCACCCCGAACTTCGCGGACTCTTCGCGTGGGCACTATTACTCTTGGGCTCGCTTTGGGCCTTTCTCTGGCTCGTCTACCGCCTCACCGATGTATCCCAAGGATCTGCCTTAGACACGTCCATTTATCACGCCATACAAGGCGTACGCACGCCGTGGGCCGATAGTCTGATGGCGGTGATTTACGGGCTGGGAGCACCGGTGTCCCTCGCGGTTATCGCCACAGGCGTACTTTTTTGGTTGATTAGCCGCCGACGTTGGGACATTGCCGCCCATTTGATTGCCGCTGCCGGTTTTGGTGTCGGCGCAACGCTGCTCATCAAAGCGGGGATTAACCTGCCCCGGCCACCGGGCTTCACCGCCGGTTCCGAATTTGGCAGTTTCCCTAGTGGTCATGCCGTCATGAGTACCGTCGTGTTCGGTTTCATTTCTGTATTACTAGGAAGTTCAGTTCAAGCGCAATGGCGTTGGATGGTCTACGCCTCGGCTACCGTGCTAATCATCGCCGCCGCCGCCGCACCGGTCGCGCTTGGTCGTAGTTGGCTTTCCGACGCGATAGGTGGCCTCGCGCTAGGCTTTGTTTGGGTAGTATTGTTAGGTTTAGCCTACCGCCGACACCCGCGCACCCATTTACCCGCCCGTGGTCTGGGCATCAGCTTCGGCGTGTCTTTTGCCCTGGCCGCGATGCTTTACGCCATGACCACGCCATTCGCCGATCTCACGCGCCGTTCAGTCGAAAGTGAACCTTTACGGGTGGAAATCTCCGATTGGTGGGGTTCGGGTTGGCTCACTTTGCCCAAGTATCGTGTGGATTTCGGTGGCGGAGGTGGCCAGCCATTAAATGTGCAGTGGATCGGAAATCGGGACCAAATCCTCTCGCAGTTGTTGCTGGACGGTTGGCGAGAGCCTGTTGATTTTACACTCAAATCGGGTTTGTTATTGCTCAAACCAGGCCCTAGCCTAGAAGAACTGCCTATTCTTCCTCAGGCCCACAACGGACGACATGAGTCGTTAGTGCTGGTAAAGCCACAGCGAGATCCGGAAAAAGGATGGGTGTTGCGGTTGTGGTCGAGCGGAATTATAAGCCAAGTGCCAGAATCCCCGCTTTGGCTGGGAACCGTCGCCGTGCTTAGTTTGCAAAAGCCCCTTGGACTCGTTTATCTTCCACGTATGGAAGCGGACTTCATTACGCCGATCAATGTCCTCGCCGAATCACTGCCGAATATTCCCAATCAAAAACTCAAACGAAATCTCCCGGATTCCGGCCATTTTTTAATTGGGCACGCCATCTGGGACGGCAGCACCTTGCTTATTAATCAAGGCACAACAAAGTGAAAAACAGCAGTATTCGAGTTCGTCTCGGATATGCCTTAGACGGGTGGCGTGCTGCCTTTGCCGAAGAACGTAGCCTGCGCACGCATGTGCTATTCATAGGTGCTGCTATCATTGCCCTGCTGGTATTGCGCCCCAAACTCGTATGGTGGGCGTTATTCGCGGTCATTTCTGTCGTCGTGATATCGGCGGAATTATTCAATACAGCGTTAGAACGACTCTCAGATCATCTGCATCCAGACATTCACCCCGCCATAAAGGCAGTCAAGGATATAGCCGCCGCCGCTGTCTTGGTCACCAGCATTGGGGCGTTGTTAGTGGCAGGTTTAATGGTCTTAGCGGTTGTCTTAGGCGACTAAATCTCAACTCAGTCGCCTGAAGCGCGGTGAACGAGTTCCCCTTCTGCCACCGGCAAGAATGGAATCTCGATTGATTTTCTAAGCTTGTGTTCAAGCAGCGGAATCGGCTCGGGTTTACGCATAACAATGCTTGCGTTAACCACGGCGCCTTCGGCAATGCTAATGTGTGGGCAGGAAATTCGACCCGAAACACGGGCAGTCTGGCCAAGTCGCACGCGACGGCGAGCGATGATTTCACCCTCGACCGTCCCCTCAATGACGAGTACGTCGGCGCTTATTTTGCCCGTCCATACGCCCGCCTTAGACAGTAGCAGTGTACCCTCAATGTTCCCAGTGCCGTCTATCCGACCCTCGATCTGAACAGTCCCCTTACAGCGGAACTCGCCAATAATCGTTGTGTCGGCTGGAATCCTTATCATGGATTTTTCTCCTGAGTCCAATCCTAGTACGTATTAACGAGTCTACCATAGTGCGCGTCAGCCGCAAGTCAGCATCAAATTTCCGCTCGCCATGGAAAAAAGGCGCAACGCATTTTAGGATTTTGCCTAGTAGATCTTACGATTGCCTGAAACGCGTGTGCGAACTAGGCCTATTTGAAATCCAATTCCAGCATACGCCCCTGCGTATGATTGGAAATGTCGTTAAAGGCGCGGATGGTTTCAGCATTCGATTTGCCCAGCGGGATCGTGTAAACAGGGCTTGGAATGGAACTATAGCGAATCACGTCATCGCCAGGTTCGTCGCCCAAAAGCAGATACGCACCGGGCGGCGGCGCGTTTTTCGCGGCCGCAACAAACGCACTGCCGATATTCTCCACATTCCCGCTAAACGGCGCGCCGTTAATAAGTTGATCGAACATTTCGCCCATGGAACCCGTCAGCGTTTCCGTACGATTGTTGCTATACCACGTTAGCGCCGACAATTGCTTGCCTGACCGAATCACCACTGCGCGCAAAACGGGTACTAAAAATGACGTCAACCCATGCATAGACCCGGACGCGTCAACCACTAAGTGAATATCGTTGCCAGGCAAGCTTCGAATCCCGTTCACAAACAAATCGAAGTCGCGTCGGCCAAACGTGGTGTGCTCAATCACTCGATCAACGGGACTTGCTTCCTTCTCCATCGCGATGATCGCTGTCATATTGTCGATGGTCTTTTTCCGATCCATCTCAGCTTCGGCTAGTCGATTTTTGAGGTGATCAATTTCTGCCTTCAGACTTGGGTCATTATTTTCTTGGGCCATTTGCGAAGTCATGAGCGTGACGACCATCAAGAAGATGAACGTATTGAGCATGAGCAATGAAACGTCGGTAAAACTTGTAAAAAAGTTCGCGCTATCCAGCCGCCGACCAAATTTCTTCATCCAGTCCGCCCTGAATTATTTCCGTGTCACAAGATATTGCTGGAATCGGTCCCACCACGATTTATTCAATTTATTCATCAAATGTATCTCATGGCGTAGCAACGCACGATAATATTTCTGCATTCGTAACGTTTCACTCAGAGTATAGACGCCCGTCTCGTCACCCGAGATCTCATGAAGCTCTTTCACCGCATCCCGGAAGTCTAAGAGGGACACTCTGGAATCGGCGAACGCTTTGTTCAATGAACCGAGCTTATCGCCCAGTGCCTCAACCTCAATATTGAGCAAGCGCACATCACGCTCGACCGATCTTTTGAAATCGGCAGCGCAATAAAGCATACAGGTTCGTTGCAAATACTCGTGTAGCGTACCAATTCCATTTTCCGTGATTAATGCAAACACCCGCAACAATATGCCGCCCAATAAAGCGCCCAGCAACGTGGTGTAGAACGACGTACCCATCCCGCCCATGGCTTTGCGTAGCCCGGCCAGTAATTGTTCCGTATCGTGGCCCAGGGCCGTCATTGAACTGGTAAGTCCGGACAAGGTATACGTGAGTCCCACCACCGTACCGATCAAACCCATGGTGATCAGCATATTGCCCAATATTTCCAGACCTTGGCTCACCCGCACATGCGAACCAAATTCCATTTGCATCAATGCGTCGATATTGGGCTGATCGTTGGACGCCGCCACGATGCGCAGTGACTCAAAAAATCGATTCACTGCAAGCTTCTTTTGGCCCGCCGAATTGACGCCAATAAGCCCCTTCTCGCGTGCGAGTCGCTCTTGCTTTGTCGCCTCTACGTGTTCTCGTGTAAGGTTCAGCGTTAAAGACAAACTCGCAAGCACGCCCAAAATGAATAGCACGCAAATTATCCACGTTATCTTGCTTTGGTCTTCGAGCAGAAAATTGATGACGTCAGTATCAAGATAAAGACCTACGTAGATCAGCGCTGACATGCCGGCCCACGCAACCCACAAGGTCAAAGTCCGGTAAGCCTTATTCAACGAGTATTCCCCTCACGTCCGTATTGTCTAGAAAGAAAAGCCGATTCTTCGCCTGTCGCGCCAGATCTTGTTTGGTCGCCATTTTGTCAGCGCATTACTTTGTTTCAGTCGCGCTAGGCGTAGTGTCGTTATCCGCCTTGGGTGCGGCTGCTGCCGGAGCTACCTCGGGAACCGGGGCGCGCAACTCTAACTTTACTGTGTTATCTCGGGTTGCCAATAGTACGCCGCCTTTTTGCAAGGCTAACGTTTCTGTACTTTCCACCATATCCGCCAGTTTGTCTGCCAAAGGCTTATAACGTTTATCAAATGGATCGAAGGCCATGTGCGTTAAACCTTTAAGCGCCTTGCGTAACTCCTCCTTCTCCAGGCTCGCTGGCGGGAGAGGAAAGACGTCGCGCTTGGCTACCAACATGCTTCGCCCAGGCCATTGGCTCGCAGCCCGAAACGGGCGATCCTTGTGACTCGCCTCCACGCCGAGAAGCCGAATCAATTCGTCCTGCGGAGATAAAATCTCCAATGTGATCGCAGCGGCATGCGCCTTGGCCTCCACCATAAACCAGGTGCAAGTCAAAAACACAATGACTGTTAGTAGGCCGCGCTGTCCAATGAAGCTCCGCTTTCCATACATTTGGTTAATTGAGATTAGCCTCTCCACGCCGAAATAAAGTACAAGCGCAATCACGAGTGTCGCCCAGGCGCCGTCCGCCGCAATCGATCCCAATGCGATGCTAAGCACCAACATCGTTCCGCCAAAATCCGTGGTCAATTTTTTTCGCGCCAGCACCAACAGTAACAGCCCCATTCCCGCCACCAACGTGCCGATGAACCAGCGCACGTCATCTGCGCTCATTTGCACGCCACCCATGGTGGCATTGCCCAGTGCCTTAATAGGGTTGCCTAGCCATCCAATATCGCTCCAGCCACGCGTCAATACTAACGCCAATGTCGTCGCTATGGCGATACCAACAAACATATGGCGACGCGTCTTGCGTTCATCGGGATGCTTCAGCCATCGCCAGGCCAAGGCCGCAGGATAGGCCAGTGCCATAGGATGTAGCGTTACCAACACGCCAATCCACAAGACCTGACAGAAATACCACCCACCAAAATAACCGGGATTAGCGCGGTACGCCTTATCAAGCCACACACCCAATGCAAAACCCAATATCAAAAACGGCCCAGCCCCCAGTGCGTCAATCTGGCCAATCAGCGCTGGACTGACAACTAGCAACGCGGACGCGACCAAAGCCGCTTCACTTCCCACCAAGCTGCTAGCCCATCGGTAGAGTAGCGCCACACCAAAAAAACCAATCCCCAAGGTCAGGATTTTTGCGGCGAGCATATTCCCCGCCCAATACATGCCAACAGGAACGAATAACAACGCCCTAAAATCAGGCAGTCCCATCGTCAGGACAGTATTTATCAGGTTGTCAGACACTGCCCAGTTCAGCAATAACGCCCGGGCCGAACCTTCCTCTAGCCCAAAGGTATCGAGCCTAATTACCCCGAATCCCAGCAAGGCTCCAGCCCACACCGCAAAAGCGCCGAAAACCCAAAAGCGAGAAACAAATTGAACAACTGCAGGATTCATGATCTTTTTTCTATCGCCCCAAAAGCCTATTTAATAACACCGCACACCGTGGAGACCGCGCCAAGAATATCGGAAATATCCCCATGCGTCATCTTGCTCGTGCGTTCCAACACGCTAAGGCAAGGGCCAGTCCATGGTTCACTGTTAGGCGTCACAAAATTGCCACACGTGGTTACCTATTTTTCCGGTTGACAGGCCAGCGCTTTAATGTTTGAATCGCCGCCATAGCCGTGTTATAACTCACAGGCTTGTGTGTTTTGCTACTATTTTTAATTCTGCTGAGGGAGGTGGATTGTGTTACAGACCGAAACGATTATTGTTATCTACACCTTGTGGTTCGTTGGTGCATTTTTGCTGGCCTGGATCATGTTAAAGGTTAATTCATAAAATTAAGATGATGTCAGGTTATGTCCATGCTATTCGGTAGCTGCTGCTCAGAATGGCAAGGCGATTAGGTATCTGGGAGGCTATTTTGGGAGGGTCTACAAACATGCGACGCATTATTACGGCAATGTCCGCAGCGGTCATTGTACTTGGGGCGGTAATTCCGTCACTCGCCAATGCAAGCGCGCAATATCCGCGCGGCAAAGGCAACATCGAAAACGGTAAACAAATTTACTTCAACGGCAAGGGCGATGTACCAGCGTGTTCATCGTGCCACGGCCAAGAAGGGGCGGGCGATGACGCCATGGGCACGCCTCGTTTGTTTGGGCAGTATGCGGTGTTTATTCGTAAACAACTTGAAGACTTCGCGACCGACAAGCGTATGGACTTGACGATGTTCGTCATGAATACCAACGCTAAGGGTCTGAGTCCGACAGATCGTGACGACGTTGCGACTTTCGTTGAGTCGATTAAGGACCGCAAAGGTGCAGAGTTTCAAGGTTCTAATTTGAAAGAATTGGCAGCGAGCGGCACTGAAGTTGGTTTGAGCCACAAGGGCAAATCGTTGGTTGAATTTGGTCAAGGCAATCGCGCCAAGCCGGTTCCAGCCTGCAAATCTTGCCATGAGTACAATGGTCGCGGCGCGCCGCCCCTTTATCCTCGCATCGGTGGTCAACGTTATGTCTATTTGGTCAATCAATTGACCCGCTGGCGTGATGGTTCGCGTTCGAATGATCCGCGTGGTCAAATGCAGGCTGTTGCTCGCAATATGTCGGATGAAGACATCCGAAATGCGGCAGCGTATCTGACGAATGCGACTCCGTATTCGGATGGTAATTTCCGTACGCCTTACGATCACTAAGCTTTAGTGTTTGTTAGTGTCAAAGAAAGGCGGGGATTTCCCGCCTTTCTTTTTTGCAAGTGCGCACATTAAGTGTATAGTTACAGTTCGTCTCTCACAAAAGTCTGATAGAATAAAACCATGTCAAAGAAACAGCCTCTAAAGTCCGGCGAGAAAATACTTTTTGTTATTTTCGGCGCCTTTTTTATCTTGGCGATGATTGCATACGCGGCGCTCGAGACTATGCGCTTGACCTCGGATAAGCCAATGTTCGCGGAAACAACGCATTTCGATTTTTCCGAAGAGGGGAAAATCGGTTCCAAAATTTACCGTGAGGCACGATGCAATTCTTGCCATCGCGCACTTCGCACTGGGACAAGTATGGGCCTGTCATTAGACGGTCTTGGTTCGCGTCATAGTATCGAGTGGATTTCAGCATTCTTGGCAAATCCAGAAGCGACTTACCAGTCGGAAATGGAAGGCACTTACAAATCGGAAACGCTTGACCACGGGCCGAGACCTAAAGAAGCGGCTTACGTGTCTGAGATGTCGAAAGAGGATCTCAAGTCAATCGCTGTGTTTCTTTCAGAGTTACGCGCTGATGCAGGTTCTTCAGTCTCATCGAGTCCACCGCCTGAGCATTCAGAATTCATCGACAGTATGGTGAAAACCTGGGCGCCGGATGAATGGAAAGAAAAATATGTCGATATTCGCGATAGACCGGCCGCAGTTACGAATCCCAACGTGAAGCCTGAGCCGACAACAGAACCAAAATAGGGAATAGTATGCAGCAGCAGAATGCAGAGCCTTGGATTCATCCCCAGGAAGTTGTCTACCGTCGATACACGCTGTGGTTTATTTATGCGTGCATTATTTACAGCTTGATCGGCTTTTCCTGGGGCGCGATCATGGGTGGCATTTCTGAAATGCGGCACTTTGTTGATCATCGTCTTCATGGCGACTTAATAGTGCGTGGCCATACCCACATCAACCTGTTAGGTTGGGTAGAAATGGCCATTTTCGCCGCCGTCTACTACGTGCTTCCCAGAATCGTGAAACGCCCGATTTATAGTTTGACCTTGGTTAAAGTTCATTTTTGGATGCATAACGTTGGTTTAATGGGGATGGTGATATTTTTCGTCATGGCCGGTGTTATGGGTGGAATGGCTAGCGTGAATCAAACACCGGAAGAAGTAGAGCGAATTGTCAAGCCGCTGCTTGCGTATATGGGGATTTTTGGTACGACAGTTCTTGCGGCGAATGTCGTCTGGGCTTACAACTTGTTTCGAACGGCCAAAGGCTGGGAGAAAGATTATGCGAGTTAAGATTGCGATCAGTGCTGCGTTACTGTCCATATTTATTGCAGGTTGCGGAAATCCTGAAGGCCTCCTGAGCGTCGGGCAACCTGCGCCGAGTGTAAAGACGCGTTCTTTGATCGACGTTGGCGGTGATATGTCTCGGCTAACTACCTATCGACATCCCGACGAACGCATGTATCAGTATTCCATTGACGACGCGCTTAAATTGAAAAAGACGGTTGTCATTGAATTTGCGACGCCTGGTCATTGCACCGTGTGTGATAAGCAACTGCAAATGCTCAAAGCCATGATCGCGAAATACGGCAACGATGTTGTCTTTCTCCACATGGATCAATACATGAATCCGCAAGCCTTCAAGACCTTCAAGGTCCAAGGCGATCCGTGGACATTTGTTGTAGACAGCACTGGAACGGTGCGATACAAGCAATCTGGACGCGTCCTGTTTGGGGAGCTTGACGGTATGTTGAGCCGAGTAGTCGTGCCGAAAGCAGGTTAGTAAAAATGGCAGCAGACGCAAGAAGGTATCAATTTGTCCGCGACACGCGCGGAATGATGTGGGATCTAGTACTTTATGTTCCCACCGCAATCGCATTGATCATCGTGGGTTCGAGGCTGTGGTTTTCAGGGGATGAGGGTTTTGCCTATGTGCTAGTGTTCGCAACAACGTTCATCATACTCATCGGCTTCAATCGAATTTTCAAGACCCGCCTGATGATGCTTCCCAGTGCGCCAACTTCCTTGTCCGTTTCCAAGGCGGGTGTGGATCTAACATTGAAGAGTGGTGTTCAGGTTCAGCTCGTTAAGAACGTGCGCTTCTTCTCAGACCTTGCTGGACGCAGTATCGGGTTGACCGGAATCGATCTTTCTGGCAAGTCACACCAGCATATTTTTCATAAGGGGCAGTTTGCTTCAGAATCAGAATTCGGGGAAGCGAAGGCGTCGTTGCGCGTGTTTAAATAATAAGTCGTCTATCTTTGACGTCGTTTTCTTCGAATATCGTAGCCCAATCCAATTAGTCCAAGTGTCCATAAACCCATCACGCCCAGCGTGATGTCTGTTTCCGTTTGTTCGTCGACTATGCCGCCAATAAACATATGTACGACGAATGAAATGAGCAGGATAGAACTTCCCGCGACTAACAAATAAATCATCATTTCGCGCTTTTGCATTTCGAATCTCCAAAACAATGTACAGCGAAGACTAACTGTCAGACCGTGTTCGGTCAAGGAGGTTTCGGTCATCAAATCCACGAAACTCTTTTCCAAAATTCTCCGTGTTTGCACGTGTCAAAAAAACATCCGCCACGATGGCTGCTTATTTTCCGTTTCTTGTATTGACGTGTACTTTCTCGTGTGTCAGGATTCATTGGTTTCTTGACTGTAAGGGTATCTGTATCGTCACATAAGCTTCAAGTAATTACTTGAGGCTCTTGTTTTCGTCGCAGAGTGAAGTTGATGTCTGACTGGAGGGTGGAGATGCAAAATAAATTAACGTTTGGAAGGACCATCTTTGTTTTATTGGTGGCTGCATTTACAACAGGTATGGGTAACGGAAGCGTATTTGGCGCTGCTGTTATGTGTGCTGTGGGTCGAGGGCCGTATGCCAATTGGGGTGGTTGGGGCTCTGAAGCTTACAACGTATCAACGTTCGCTGGCTTTATTGACGTAATGATGCTTGCTTTCGGCGCCGCGTTTGCAATTATTGCTGGCTTGGCATTGCATAAACACGGGCAAATTGAAGCGCAACGCGACAACACAGCCTGGTAAAACATCTTTAATTAGGCACGATAGGGGGTCTTATGTTAGCGACTATCGCTGGTACTTTCGGTATCCTGCTCGCGTTTTCGAGTATGTGGTTCTCTTGGTACCTTTTAAATAAAATGAAAGAGTAATTGTAGCAATCTGGGAGCTTTCGAGTTCATTGGGAGGTAAAGTTCAATGCTGATGAAATATTTGTTTGCGAAAAACGAGGACATTCCGTCTGGGTCGGCAACGATCTTTTTCGGTTTCTCGTCTATCTTTTGGTTCGTGGTAGGTACGGGTTTAGGTTCCTTCAACGCGGCCAAATTAGCGTTTCCTGACTGGGTAACCGGTTCAGAAATGTTTGCCTTTGGTCATATGCGTCAAGTTCACGTTCTTGCTGTTATTTTGGGCTGGATTTCGATGGCCTTCGGTATGACCATGATGTACATGACGCCTGCGTTGGGCGGCACCAAATTGTGGTCCGAAAAGTTGGGTCTGTGGAACGTGTTCCTCTGGAACGTAGGTTTGAGCACGGGCTTGATCTTGCTTTGGATGGGCATCACTTCCGGTCGTGAATATAGCGACTTTATCTGGCCTATTGACATCGTTGTTATTGCTGGTGTGTTGTTGCCTTTGGGCGTCAACGTCTGGATGACAATTGCACATCGTCGTACCCAAGGTATCTACATCACCAACTGGTTCTTCGGCGCTTGCATTTTCATGACGACCATCGTGTTCTTGGTTGGTAACTCGCCTGAGTTCTTCAACTTAACTGGTCTGACTGAAGCGCATCTCACGTTCTGGTTTGCTCATAACATTTTGGG
>JANOTC010000693.1:0-21300 GCA_031416175.1 Gammaproteobacteria bacterium | reverse complement strand
GTTGTTAGTAATAAAATGGACAAGACGGTAACCGTGCTCATAGAGCGTAAGGTCCGGCATCCGCTTTACGGCAAATATGTGCGTAAATCGACGAAATTGCATGCGCATGATGAAGCGAATGAATGCAACGAGGGTGACCTCGTGAGTATTCAAGAAGTCCGCCCGCTGTCAAAGACCAAGAATTGGCGGCTTGTTAAAGTGCTTGAAAAGGCAGTCTAAGGCGTTAGCTTACTTGCGATTATGAATAACTGTGATACAATCCGCTGCCATTTTTGGGCTGGGCGGGACCTGTTGGAGAATAGACGATGATTCAGATGCAGTCGGTACTTGATGTCGCGGATAATAGCGGCGCCCGAAGGGTGATGTGCATCAAGGTGCTTGGCGGCTCTAAACGGCGCTATGCCCAAATTGGTGATGTGATTAAGGTGAGCATTCGAGACGCGATCCCACGTGGCAAGGTTAAGAAGGGCGATGTATATAACGCGGTCGTTGTTCGGACACGGAAAGGTGTTCGCCGGTCCGATGGCTCGCTTATTCGATTCGACGGGAACGCGGCAGTATTGTTGAACAATCAATTACAGCCGATTGGTACGCGCATATTTGGGCCAGTGACGCGTGAGTTGCGAAACGAGAATTTTATGAAGATTATCTCGCTCGCGCCTGAAGTGCTTTGATTTTTTCGCGGAGAGGCGAAGGCAATGGGAAAAATTCGTAAAGGTGATGACGTAGTGGTCATCTCGGGTCGGGATAAAGGCAAGCGCGGAAGTGTGCTGGCGATAGCTTCTGATCGACAAATTGTCGTTGAAGGCGTAAACATCATCAAGCGTCACACCAAGCCGAATCCGAATATGGGCAAGCCTGGCGGCATTGTAGCTAAAGAGGCGGCAGTTGACGTCTCAAATGTGATGCTTTTCAACCCGAAGATGGGTCGAGGGGATCGCGTTGGGTTTAAGGTGTTGGATAACGGGACTAAAGTCCGCGTTTTTAAGTCCAACGGCGAAGTATTAGACGCGTAGGCTGGGTGCAAAATGGCTAGGTTGCAAGAATACTATCGGGATACAGTTATTACCCAGCTCAAAGAGCAACTTGGGTATACGTCCGTCATGGCAGTGCCCCGAATTTCAAAAATTACGCTAAACATGGGTGTTGGCGAAGCCGTCGCGGATAAGAAGGTGTTGGATTTCGCATTGGCGGAAATGGCCCGTATCAGTGGTCAAAAGCCTGTGGCCACGTTAGCGC
The DNA here is from genome assembly GCA_031416175.1 of Gammaproteobacteria bacterium. Taxonomy (GTDB): domain Bacteria; phylum Pseudomonadota; class Gammaproteobacteria; order S012-40; family S012-40; genus JANOTC01. The sequence goes on along the minus strand of JANOTC010000693.1, from coordinate 20,061 downwards.
GTAAATCTATCGCAGGTTTTAAGATTCGTGAAGATTGGCCCATTGGATGTAAAGTTACGCTTCGTAGTAAGCGTATGTACGAATTCTTGGATCGGCTGATAAACGTGGCTATACCGCGTGTACGGGATTTTCGCGGTATTAGCGCGCGTGGATTTGATGGTCGTGGAAACTTCAGTATGGGTGTTCGCGAGCAAATCATCTTCCCTGAGATTGAGTACGACAAGATCGATGCGCTCAGAGGTATGGACATTACAATAACGACGACTGCATCTACTGATGCGGAAGGCCGGGCGCTGCTGGGCGCGTTTCATTTCCCGTTTAGGGCGTAGAGGACGAAATCATGGCTAAGAAATCCGTGCGAAATCGCGCGGCTAAGAGAGTGGCAGTCGTGCAAAAGTTTGCGGTTAAACGTGCAGACTTGAAGGCGCGGATGTCGAGCGTGAAATTGTCGGCTGAAGAACGTGGAGAGGCGGCGAAAAAATTCCATGCCTTGCCGCGAGATGCTGCCCCTGTTCGCGTCAGGAAGCGTTGCCGATTGACAGGCCGGCCTCACGGCGTCTATCGAAAATTTGGGCTAGGGCGTAACAAGTTACGGGAAGCCGCCATGCGCGGTGATATTCCAGGGCTTGTTAAAGCAAGCTGGTAACTAATAGTTTTTTGTTGGGAGAAATGCCGTGTCAATGTCGGATCCTATCGCGGACATGCTGACCAGAATTCGAAATGCGCAGCTGACCACGAAACCGAAGGTCGCTATGCCGTTTTCGAGCGTTAGACTGGCGATTGCAAACGTACTCAAAGATGAGGGTTATGTTGGCGATGTCAGTCGTGGCGAGAGCGAGGGGAAGCCCACGCTTGAAATAAATTTGAAGTATTTTGAGGGCCGCCCGGTTATCGCGTCCATCCAGCGTGTAAGCACGCCGGGTCTGCGTGTATATCGTGGCGCCAGCGAATTGCCGAAAGTGAAGGGTGGTTTGGGTGTGGCTATTGTGTCCACGTCAAGCGGACTAATGAGCGACCGGGCTGCGCGTAAAGCGGGCGTCGGTGGCGAAGTTCTTTGTTACGTCGTCTAAAGGGGTAAGTAATGTCAAGGGTGGCAAAAAAGCCGATTGCGTTACCGAAAGGCGTTGAGGCGACCGTTAGTGGCGATAGCTTCTCCGTTGTCGGCCCAAAGGGTAAGGCAGAGCTAAAATTGACGGCCGGTGTCACGATGGTTGTGGTTGGGCGCGAAGTGAATGTGGCGCCGAATAATGCGTCAACTTCAGCTAATGCGATGGCGGGTACGACTCGGGCCTTGGCTAACAACATGGTGAAGGGCGTTTCCCAGGGATTCGAGAAGAAGTTACAGTTAGTCGGTGTTGGTTATCGAGCACAGGTTCAAGGCACGAAATTGAATTTGACGTTGGGTTTTTCGCATCCCGTGGCTTTTGAGATTCCAGTCGGCATCTTGATTGAGACGCCGACAGTCGCGGAAATTGTTGTAAAAGGCACGGACCGTCAGCAAGTGGGTCTGGTTGCGGCGAAAATTAGGGCGTACCGGCCACCAGAGCCTTATAAGGGCAAGGGCGTTAAGTACGCTGGTGAAACGATTGTGCTTAAAGAAGCTAAGAAGAAGTAGAGGCGGACGTCAATGGATAAGAGATCGGCTAGAATTAGACGCGCTACGCGAGCACGGGCAACTATTAGGCGTCTGGGCAAGAATCGGTTGTGCGTATTCCGTTCGCCGCGCCATATATATGCCCAGATTATTGGGCCGTCTGGCAGCGAAGTATTGGTTGCAGCGTCCACGGTAGAGTCAGCTGTCAAGGGTGACTTGGGTTATACCGGGAATGTAGATGCCGCCAAGGCGGTTGGAAAATTGCTCGCAATTCGGGCCAAGGAAAAGGGGATCGCTCAGGTCGCTTTTGATCGGTCCGGCTTCAAATATCACGGGCGCGTTAAAGCTTTGGCTGATTCGGCTAGAGAGAACGGTCTCGAATTCTAAACGTAAGGGTGAGTTATGGCTAAGTTCGACGCCGGCGCGAGTAGTGATGATCTTCTTGAGAAGCTCGTGGCTGTAAACCGAGTGGCAAAGGTTGTGAAGGGCGGCAGGCAGTTTTCGTTTTCTGCATTGACGGTGGTTGGCGACGGTAAGGGTCGTGTTGGTTTTGGTCTTGGCAAGGCGCGCGAAGTTCCGGCCGCGATTCAAAAGGCAATGGATCAGGCTCGAAAGAACCTTGTACACGTTGAATTGAACGGTAAGACGTTGCAACACGCGGTTACGGTTAAGCATGGCGCCGCTAAGATTTTCATGCAGCCTGCTTCTGAAGGAACTGGAATTATTGCCGGTGGCGCGATGCGTGCCGTGTTGGAATGCATTGGTGTGCAGGATGTGTTGGCAAAATGCATCGGACGTAGCAATCCAATCAACGTTGTTCGAGCGACTGTAAAAGGGCTTGAACAGATGTCGTCCCCTGAAAGGGTCGCTGCGAAGCGTGGCAAGACTGTTAGCGAGATTATGGGGTAGCCTGTGAGCACTGAAAAGAAGATTAAGGTAACGCTGGTGCGGAGCGCGTTCGGTCGCCTGCCCTCCCATAAAGCTACGGTTGTAGGGCTTGGGCTGCGAAGAATGCACCATTCTGTGTTAGTGCAGGATACACCAGAAAATAGGGGCATGATTCGTAACGTGTCCTACATGCTACGAGTTGAGGAAGTTTGATGCGTCTCAATACATTGTCTCCAGCGATCGGTTCAAAGAAAGAGCGTGTTCGTGTCGGTCGCGGTCGCGGTTCGGGTTTGGGAAAAACGTGCGGAAAAGGTCACAAAGGCCAAAAGGCCCGTGCCGGCGGAAGCGTCAAGGCTGGATTTGAGGGCGGTCAAATGCCGCTCCAGAGACGCTTGCCAAAGGTTGGCTTTATCTCTGCGGCAAAGAAGGTCGCAGACGAAATACGCTTACACGAGCTGGAAAAGCTAACTGGCGATGTGGTTGACATGATGTCTTTGCGTGAAGCTGGTTTGATTACTGGTAAGATCGCGAATGTCTGCCTAATTGAGGCGGGCGGAGTCTCCAAGGCGTTGGTGGTGCGAGGCGTGCGTGTAACGGCAGGCGCGAAGCGCGCGATTGAGGCCGCTGGCGGCAAGGTAGAATAATTTGTGAATAATGCGCGTACCGCGGCTGCCGCTGCCTTGGCCGGCGGCAACCTAGCCGAATTACGCCAGCGCCTGTGGTTTGTGCTTGGGGCGTTGGTTGTATTTAGGGTTGGCGCTCACATTCCAGTGCCCGGAATTGATCCTGTTGCGTTGGCGTCCCTTTTCGAACAGCAGAAAGGAACCATCTTGGACATGTTTAACATGTTCTCAGGTGGTGCACTTGGGCGGTTGTCGGTGTTTGCGCTCGGAGTGATGCCTTATATTTCGGCCTCGATCATAGTTCAGTTGTTGGGTACGGTGGTTCCGCAACTGGAGCAGCTGAAGAAGGAAGGTGAGGCTGGCAAGCGCAAGATGACGCAGTACACGCGTTATTTGACGTTGGCGTTGGCTACGTTTCAGTCATTGGGTGTGGCGATTGCGCTTCAGCAGCAGCGCATTGGGAATGTTTCAGTGGTTGTGGATCCGGGAACGCTGTTTGTGTTCGTTGCGGTTATAACTCTGGTAGCCGGGACGATGTTTTTAATGTGGCTGGGTGAACAGGTCACAGAGCGAGGAGTGGGTAACGGGATCTCGATGATTATTTTTGCTGGTATTGCGGCCGGTATTCCCTCCGCTGTAGGTGGTACTTTGGAGTTGGGGCGGACCGGCGAATTGGGCTGGTTTACGATTCTCTTTCTCTTTGCGTTGGCGTTGGTAGTTACCTTTTTTGTTGTCTTTGTCGAAAAAGGTCAGCGCCGTATAACTGTGAATTACGCAAAGCGGCAACAGGGCAACAAGTTGTTCGCGGGCGGGACGAGTCACTTGCCGCTCAAGGTCAATATGGCCGGCGTTATTCCACCGATTTTTGCTTCGAGCATAATATTGTTTCCAGCAACGATTGCGGGTTGGTTTAGTTCCGGGGACGATGGCGTTGAATGGCTTAAGGCTGTGGCGTCAACACTATCGCCTGGGGAGCCTCCTTATGTTATTTTGTATGCGTTAGCAATCATTTTCTTTTGTTTCTTCTACACCGCGTTGGTGTTCAATCCGAAGGATACAGCAGACAATCTTAAGAAGTCAGGAGCGCTCATTCCCGGTGTGCGTCCTGGGGATCAGACTGCGAAATATATAGACGGAATCATGTCTCGGTTGACTTTTGCTGGCGCGATCTATATAACCGGCGTGTGTCTTTTGCCTGAGTTTCTGATTTTATATTGGAATGTGCCATTTTATTTTGGCGGGACGTCTCTATTGATTGTGGTTGTGGTGGTGATGGATTTCATGGCACAGATTCAGGCGCATTTGATGTCGCATCAGTATGACAGCTTGCTAAAGAAGTCGAATTTGAAAGCCCCAGGGCGTAGCGGTAGATAACGCGATTGGGCATATGGTCGGTTTAGGAGATTACTCGTATGAAAGTTAGGGCGTCAGTGAAGAAATTGTGCCGCAAGTGTCGCATCGTGAAACGAAGCGGCGTAGTGCGTGTTATTTGTGCTGAACCTAAGCATAAGCAGCGACAAGGCTAAGATAGTTAGTTGGGCTTGTATGGGCCTGGCTGCAAGAGTAGAATACCGCGCCTTACGCGGGACTGGGTAGGAGAGAGCGCATGGCGCGTATTGCTGGCATAAATATTCCGACGCAGAAGCATGCTGTCATTGCATTGACTGCGATTTACGGAATTGGACGAACACGTGCGAAGAAGATTTGCGGGTCGGTGGGTGTTAACCCAGCGACTAAGATTCGTGACTTGAATGAAGCCCAGATCGAGTCGATCCGAGGGGAGGTTGCGAAGTACACGGTTGAAGGTGATCTTCGTCGTGAAGTGTCGATGAGCATTAAGAGGTTGATGGATTTGGGGTGCTATCGTGGTTTGCGGCATCGGCGTGGTTTGCCGGTACGAGGACAACGGACGCGGACAAATGCGCGCACTCGTAAAGGCCCGCGTCGAGCGGTCAGGAAATAACGGTAGTACACAAGGGCGCTAGGATAATTACATGGCGAAAGCGGTAGCGGCGGCTCGAACGCGTAAGCGGGTGAAGAAGAATGTATCGGATGCGGTAGCGCACGTGCATGCATCTTTCAATAATACGATTGTGACGATTACGGATCGACAAGGAAACACGCTCGCATGGGCGACGTCCGGGGGTTCGGGTTTTCGTGGGTCGCGTAAGAGTACCCCTTTCGCAGCGCAAGTGGCAGCTGAGAAAGCTGGACGTGCGGTTCTGGATTTTGGGGTTAAGAATGTAGACGTCTTCGTAAAAGGGCCTGGCCCTGGTCGGGAGTCGGCTGTTCGCGCGTTGAACGCGGTCGGGTTTAAAGTCAATAACATTACCGATGTTACACCAATTCCTCATAACGGCTGCAGGCCGCCGAAGCGCCGTCGCGTTTAATTCCTGGAGAACATATCTTGGCTAAATATAGTGGATCTAAATGTAGGCAGTGCCGCCGGGAAGGCGCGAAACTGTTTTTGAAGGCAGAAAAGTGCTTTACGAGTAAGTGTCCGATTGACAGTCGCGCGTTTCCGCCGGGTCAACACGGTCAGAAAAAGGCGCGGTTGTCGGATTATGCGGTGCAGTTGCGTGAGAAGCAAAAAGTGCGTCGTATCTACGGCATTCTCGAAGGCCAGTTCCGTCGGTACTACAAAGAAGCATCGCGTGTTAAAGGTTCAACAGGTGAGACCCTGTTGCAACTTTTAGAAAGTCGACTTGATAACGTGGTGTTTCGAATGGGGTTTGGTGGCTCGCGTGCTGAAGCGCGGCAGCTAGTCAGGCACAAATGTATATCGGTTAACGGGCGTAAAGTGACGATTCCGTCGTTTCAAGTGCAATCGGCTGATGTGGTAGCGGTTGTGGCTGGAGCTAAGGAACAGTTGCGTGTTAAGGGTGCGCTGACAGCTGCCCATGGACGCGGCTTTTCTGACTGGTTGTCTGTCGATGTAGAGAAGGCAGAGGGCGTGTTCAAGGCGAAGCCTGAACGTAGCGCATTGCCTTCCGATATCAACGAACATTTGATCGTTGAATTATACTCCAAGTAACCGGCTGTCCGTAAAAGAGGATCTTGCATGCAAGGCGCATTTGGCGAACTTCTAAAGCCTAGACTGGTTGATGTTCAAAAGACTTCGGGTACGAAGGCGAGGGTGGTGCTTGAGCCGTTAGAGAGAGGCTTCGGACATACACTTGGAAATGCGTTACGACGGATACTGCTTTCATCCATGCCGGGAGCGGCGGTGGTTGAGGTTCAGATTGAAGGTGTGTTGCACGAATACAGCACGATTGAGGGAGTGCAAGAGGACGTAATCGAGATCCTCTTGAACTTGCGCGAGTTAGCGATTCGGATGCACGGCAAGAACGAGGCGACGGTTCATATTCATAAGAAGGGACCGGGCGTAGTGCGAGCGAGCGATATTCAGCTTGATTCGGACGTTGAAATTGTTAATGGGGACCACGTAATCGCCAATCTCACCAAAGTGGGTGAATTGAAGATGCGGATGACGATCGTCAGAGGGCGTGGTTACGTTCCTGCGGTTAGTCGCGAGTCGGATGAAGAGCGACCGATTGGCGGCTTGGTGTTGGATGCGTCCTTCAGTCCGGTGCGTCGCGTGTCGTATAGTGTCGAGAGTGCGCGTGTTGATCAGCGCACGAACTTAGACAAGTTGATTATTGAGTTGGAGACGAATGGCACGGTTGACCCGGAAGATGCTATTCGTGAAGCTGCGGGAATTTTGCAAGAGCAACTACGTCACTTTATCGATTTGAAGGGACGTACGGAAGAGAAGCCGAAGGCGGAAGAGCCAGATATCGACCCAGTGCTGTTGCGCTCGGTTGATGACTTGGAGTTGACGGTTCGGTCGGCAAACTGCCTGAAAGCGGAAAATATATTTTATATTGGCGATTTGATCCAACGTACTGAGGTTGAGCTGTTGAAAACGCCTAATCTTGGGAAAAAGTCACTCACGGAAATCAAGGATGTCTTGGCGTCCCGTGGACTGTCGTTGGGCATTCGGCTTGAGAATTGGCCTCCTTCGCAGTTGAAAGACAGGCAAAAAGAGAGCGCCTAAATCAGGCGTGCAGAAATAGTAAGTTTAGTCGGGCAGGGTTTTATAGATGCGTCACAATAATATTGGTCGGCAGTTAAGCAGGAATGGCAGTCATCGTAAGGCGCTGCTTAAGAATCTGACAATTTCCCTGGTAGAGCACGAGACAATCAAGACCACGGTGGCAAAGGCGAAAGAGCTGCGCCGTGTGGCAGAGCCTTTGATTACGCGTTCGAAGAGTGACAGCGTCGCTAATCGACGTATCGTGTTTGCTCGGTTGCGCAGTGATGTAGCAGTGGCTAAGTTGTTCAGCGAGTTAGGACCACGTTACAAAGAACGTCCAGGTGGTTACTTGCGTATTTTGAAGTGTGGCTACCGTCCAGGGGATAAGGCGCCAATGGCGTATGTGATCTTGGTTAAAGATGCGGAGCTCGTAGTCGCTAGTTAGTGTGGCCGCCCGGTGCGGGCGTATCTACTAGTGTAAGTGCTAACGAAAGAGGCCGGGTTGATCCCGGCCTCTTTCGTTTCCGCGTTCGGAAATAGGACGGATTTGGGCGGGTTATTGGGTGAGGGGAATAGTTGACAAGATTAGTAAGTTAAGTGCAGAATCCTAGCCAAGTCGCTTCCCAGGGGCGGGGGCGCATCGGACGTAGCATAGGATAAAATATGAGACTTACAACTAAGGGTAGGTACGCTGTTACCGCGATGCTTGATCTCGCCATCCATTACAAAGATGGTCCTATTACACTTTCAGACATTTCTAAGCGACAGGGCATTTCACTTTCTTATCTTGAGCAGCTCTTTTCGAAATTGCGTAAAGGCGGTTTGGTAGATAGCGCGCGCGGGCCGGGTGGCGGCTATCGCTTGAGTCGTAGCGCGGGTGACATTGCGGTGGCTGACGTCATCTCGGCGGTGGACGAGTCGATTGATGTGACGCGTTGTGGCGGATTGAGCAATTGTCACGGGGATGGGGGGACGTGTCTAACTCACGAGTTATGGCATGACCTCAGTGGTCAGATTTTCAAGTTTTTAAGTGAGATTAGTCTCGGACAGCTCGTTGAGAATCGTTCCATTCAGACTGTCGCGTTCCGGCAGCGCGATAAGTTCGAACATGCCGAAGCGGCGCTGGTGGTCGGTAGTGACGCGGGGCTCTAAAGCGTGTTAGAGATCGGGTAGTGTCTATGTCGGTGTATTTCGACAATAACGCTACGACCCAAGCAGACGAACGTGTTGTTGATGCTATGTTGCCTTTTCTGCGAGCTGGTTATGGCAACCCTTCAGGGGTGCACGGACTGGCGCGCGACGCGCGTAGTGCAGTGGACGGTGCTAGGGAGCATGTGGCTGCATTGGTAAATGTGCATGTTTCGCAGGTGTTATTTACGAGTGGCGGGACGGAAGCAAATAATCTTGCCCTGAAAGGAACAGTGTGGGGCATGGAGATTGAGCGGATGGTTGTTTCCGCCGTTGAGCATGCTTCTGTTATGGATGTGGCTGCGTATTTGCGAGAGTCGGGTTGTCAAGTCAGAGAATTGGATGTTGACCATCAGGGCGTTGTTGATATGGCGGCGGCTAGGGGAGTAGTCGAGGAATTTAGGCCGCAGTTTTGTAGTGTGATGGCGGCAAATAATGAGACAGGGGCGGTTCAGCCCACCCTGGCAGTGGCGGATCTCGTGCGGGCGAACGGTGGTGTGATGCACATCGATGCGGTTCAAGCATTGGGCAAGGTTCCGGTCGATTTTCCGCAGTCAGGTGCGCATTTAATGTCTCTTTCGGGTCATAAGATTTATGGGCCGAAGGGGGTCGGGGCGTTAATCGTGGATAAAGCGATTGATTTCGTACCGCTGTTTCAGGGCGGCGGGCAGGAGCGAGGATTGCGCTCGGGCACCGAGAACGTAGCGGCGATAGTCGGTTTCGGCAAGGCGGCGGAGCTTGCGTTAAAAGAAGGGTTCGAGCGAAGCGCGCACGTCCTCGAATTGAGACGCGAGCTTGAACGGCGGTTGCGATCGCTGGCGGGTGTCACCTTGTTTTCTGCTGCGGCCGATAAGCTACCTAATACCGTGTTTTTTGGGGCGAATGGGATTGATGGTGAGACGCTCATTGTCGCGCTAGACACCTTGGGTGTTGCGGTGGCGAGCGGTGCGGCGTGCGCATCGAAGAGTGCCCGGGCTAGTCACGTATTGCTAGCAATGGGGATCGAGGAGTCACTGGCTCGTTCCGCTGTCAGAGTTAGTTTAGGGCACAATAATACGTTTGATGAAGTGAGCTTTTTTGTGCGCGCGCTAGAGAAGCAATTGAAATTGTTTTCGTCCATGCCCGCCCTTTGGTGATATTAGGCGCACTTTTCGGCCTTTTTTGCGTTTTTCGAATTCGGAGTGAGTTATGAATTTGCCTATCTATTTGGATTATTCCGCGACAACGCCGGTTGATCCGCGTGTGGCTGAGAAGATGTGCCATTACTTAACGCTGGGCCAGGATTTCGGTAATCCGGCTTCGCGTTCGCATACCTTCGGATGGCGCGCAGATGAGGCAGTCGAAACGGCGCGTGGCCAAGTTGCGGCGTTGGTTAACGCCGACCCGAAAGAGATTGTTTGGACATCGGGTGCGACGGAGTCGAACAATCTGGCGATCAAGGGTGCGGCCCATTTCTACCAGGGTAAAGGTAAGCATATTGTTACGTTCCAGACTGAGCATAAGGCGGTCTTGGATACGTGTCGACAGCTTGAGCGCGAAGGGTTTGAAGTGACCTATTTGGCGCCTAAGCCTGATGGCTTGGTGGATATGCAGGCGCTGGTGGAAGCATTGCGTCCCGATACGATCCTCGTGTCGCTTATGCATGTAAATAATGAGATTGGTGTCATCCAAGATATTGCGGGTATAGGCGAGATGTTGCGGGCGCGGGGTATCATTTTCCATGTTGATGCAGCGCAAAGCACGGGCAAAGTGCCTATCGACTTAGAGCAACTTAAAGTTGATTTGATGTCATTTTCGGCGCATAAGACCTACGGTCCGAAGGGCGTGGGGGCTTTGTATGTGCGACGTAAGCCTCGAATTCGGATCGAAGCGCAAATGCACGGTGGTGGCCACGAACGCGGAATGCGTTCCGGTACGCTGGCGACGCACCAATGCGTGGGCATGGGCGAGGCTTTCCGCATTGCCAAGGAAGACATGGCTAAGGACAACGAACGTATCCGCATGTTGCGTGATCGGTTGTGGACGGGTTTTAAAGATCTTCAAGAAATCTATGTGAACGGTGATTTGGATCAGCGCATTGCGGGCAATCTAAACATTAGTTTCAATTTCGTTGAGGGCGAGTCGTTGATTATGGCGCTGAAAGACATTGCGGTGTCGTCAGGTTCGGCCTGTACTTCAGCGAGTTTGGAGCCATCGTATGTGCTACGTGCGTTGGGACGCAGCGATGAGTTGGCGCACAGTTCGATTCGTTTCACGATTGGGCGCTTCACCAAAGAAGAAGAAATTGATTATACAGTGCGCTTAGTACGTGAGAAAGTGGCGAAATTGCGTGATATGTCCCCATTGTGGGAGATGTATCAAGACGGCGTGGATCTTTCTAAGATCCAGTGGGCTGCGCACTAAAAGAGGATAGATGTATGGCTATTACGGTGACTGAGTCGGCGGCCAACCGCGTGAAGACCTTTTTGATGAAGCGCGGGAAGGGCGCGGGTCTACGTTTGGGCGTGCGCACGACCGGCTGTTCGGGGATGGCGTACATGTTGGAGTTTGTTGACGCAATCGAAGCAACCGACGTGGTTTTTGAAGAACAGGGTGTGAAAATCGTGGTAGACAAGAAGAGTCTGGTCTATCTTGATGGCACCCAATTGGATTTTACCCGTGAGGGCTTAAACGAAGGGTTTAAATTTGTGAACCCCAACGTGAAAGCGGAATGCGGTTGCGGCGAAAGCTTCACGGTTTAGTGATTGATCAATGACCGTAGGGAATAATTTTTACGAGATCTTTGATCTCCCGGTCAGTTTTGATGTGAATCTAGGCGTGTTGGCCGAGCGTTATCGCGGCGTGCAGAAGGTGTTGCATCCCGATAATTACGCCAATTCCGGAGATCGGGAGCGGCGACTTTCGGTGCAGGCAGCCTCTCGCGTCAATGATGGGTTTGCCGTTCTTCGCTCGCCACTCCAGCGGGCTAAGTATTTGTTGGAATTGAGGGGCATTGACTTAGATAAGGCGGAGAATCGGCCTGTTGATGCCACGTTTCTGATGGAACAAATGGATTTGCGTGAGGCTATGGCGGCGGCGCGCAGCCTAGCGGCGCTCGATTTGATAGAGCGCGAGATAGGCCAGAGTACGAAACGAATCGTTGATGGCTTGCGGACACTCTTCGCTGACCCTGAGATGACAAACTCAGTCCACATTATTGATTTGGTTCGTAAATTTCAGTTCTATGAGAAATTGCGTGAGCAAGCGCGGACGCGAGCGGCTGATTTAGAGCTGGACAGCGTGCCGTGATGCGTTGTTTCTTTCGCTAACTTGTACTGAGTAAACTAATGGCGTTATTGCAGATTTCTGAGCCGGGTCAAGCGACCGCTCCTCACCAGCATCGGCTTGCCGTTGGTATTGATTTAGGGACGACGAACTCACTGGTGGCAACGGTGCGCAGTGGCGTTTCGGAGACCTTGGCCGATGAGCAGGGTCGTTACTTATTGCCGTCTGTTGTGCGTTATTTTTCGGACGGGTCAACGGTGGTGGGAGCGGACGCGTTGGCGGCTTCTGTCGATGATCCAATCAATACGGTTGCATCCGTTAAGCGCTTCATGGGGCGTGGCGTGCGTGACGTGATCGCGGATGGGCACCCTCAACACTACGAACTTGTAGAGGGTGAGGGGATGTTACGCTTGCGGACCGTCGCCGGGGTAGTGAGTCCGGTTGAAGTGTCTGCGCAGATTCTGAGGACGCTGGGTGATCGAGCGAAGCTTACTTTGGGCGGGGATTTGGAAGGGGTAGTCATTACTGTTCCTGCCTATTTTAATGATGCGCAGCGGCAAGCGACGAAAGATGCGGCGAAATTGGCGGGGCTACGGGTTCTGCGTTTGATTAACGAACCGACGGCGGCGGCTGTGGCCTACGGGCTGGACTCTCGTGCAGACGGGGTAATCGTTATTTATGATTTAGGTGGCGGTACGTTTGACGTGTCGGTGCTGCGTTTGAATAAGGGTGTTTTCGAAGTGCTGGCGACGGCGGGTGATACAGCCTTAGGGGGTGATGATCTCGATCATGTTATTGCTAACTGGCTTATGCAGCAGGCAGGAATTACACTAGACGCAGGCGTACTCTTTTATCGCCGTGCCGTGACCATCGCGCGCGCAGCGAAGGAGGCTTTGTCCAGTTCGAGCACGTTTAAAATAAACGTTGTTAGACCGAACGGAACGCACTGGGAGGGTGAGCTGGATCGCTCGACATTGAATTCGTTGGTGGAACCCTTGCTGCGTAAAACGCTGACCCCGTGTCGGCGTGCCTTGCGTGATGCAGGTATTGCGAAGGAAGATCTCACCGAAGTGGTGTTGGTGGGGGGTATGACCCGAATGCCACGGGTGCGTGAATTGGTGGCAGAACTGTTTGGTCGTAGCCCGTTGGTGACTCTCGATCCTGACAAAGTGGTCGCATTAGGTGCGGCAATTCAGGCAAATGTGTTAGCGGGAAATAAAGCCGTTGACGATATGCTATTGTTAGACGTTATTCCGCTTTCGCTCGGGTTGGAAATGATGGGCGGACTGGTAGAGAAGATTATTCCGCGCAACACCACGATTCCATGTGGTAAAGCGCAAGAATTCACGACGTACCAAGACGGGCAGACAGCGCTTGCCCTCCATGTGGTTCAAGGTGAGCGTGAGTTAGTCTCTGATTGTCGATCCTTAGCGCGCTTTGAATTGCGCGGAATTCCGCCGATGGTCGCGGGTGCGGCGCGAATTCGCGTCACGTTTCAAATTGATGCCGATGGCTTGTTGAGCGTGACGGCAGAAGAGTTAGTCAGCGGTGTGAAGGGCGAGATTATCGTTAAGCCGTCATACGGGTTAAACGATTCTGAGATCGAAAGAATGTTAGTGGAGTCGATTGATCACGCGCAATCGGACGTGGCTGTGCGCACGTTGCGGGAGCAGCAAGTGGAGGCTGATCGCGAAGTGCTTGCGTTAGAGTCCGCTTTGGCGGTGGATGGCGATGTGTTGGTGCCGCTTGAAGAGCGCGCACTCATTGATGAGGCCCTGGCGCATCTGAAGACGGTGCGGCTTGGGGCTGACGTGGCGACAATTCGGCGCGCTGTGGAAGAAGTGGAGCGGGTTTGTTCCGGCTATGTAGGCCGAAAAATGGACTCCAATGTCAAAAAAGCGTTAGGCGGCCGTTCGGTCGATAGTATTCAGTTCTAATTACCGTAGGCCGTTCATGCCGAAAATTACAGTTTTACCTCATCCTCAGTTGTGTCCGTTGGGGGCGAGCATTGAAGCGCCCGTGGGTACGTCTATTTGTAATGCGCTTTTGGAACAACACATTCCAATTGAACATGCGTGCGAGAAGGCCTGTGCGTGTACGACCTGTCACGTTTATGTGCGTAAGGGCTTTGATTCGCTCGGGTTGGCGAGTGAGAAGGAAGAAGATTTGCTGGATAAGGCGTGGGGCTTAGACCCGGATTCGCGGTTGAGCTGTCAGGCTTGTGTAGCCAGTGAAGATTTGGTCATTGAGTTGCCTAAATACACGATCAATATGGTGTCAGAACGACACTGATTTTGGAGTTTGAGTAATGGGATTGAAATGGACCGACACGCTGGAAATAGCGATCGCGTTAAATGATCGGCATCCGACTGTCGATCCGCAGTACGTGCGATTTACCGATATGCATCGGTGGGTGTGCGATCTCGATGATTTCGACGATGTGCCGGATCATTCCGGTGAGAAAATTTTAGAGGGGATTCAAATGGCCTGGATGGATGAGCACTCTTAGGTACGTCATTCGCTTTTGAGGGTGCCGCACTAGCGCCGTATTGGCGCGGGTCTTTCGATCTGTTTTAGTCGTCCCGTAAAGCGATGTCCGGCATGCGATCCGTTAAATTCCAGCCTTCCCTGCCTAATCGGTGATTATAAATTACCGTGTAAGCCATGACGCGTCGCACATAGGTGCGAGTTTCTTGGAATGGAATAGTTTCTACCCATAGATCGGCAGGGACGATTTCCAAGCCATTACCGTTGCTGCGTGTCCATTGTTTGACTCGGCCTGGACCGGCGTTATAGGACGCAGTAGCCAGTATGGCATTTCCTTCGCTGTGGTCTAGCATGCGCCGTAAGTAGGCGGTGCCAAGGCGGATGTTTCGCCTAACGTTTAAGAGGTCGTGGTTCGAGCGGATTTTCTCTTTTAATTGTTTCGCAGTGATTCTTCCTGTTGCAGGCATCAGTTGCATGAGGCCTAACGCGCCGGCATGGGAGCGGGCGTCGGTCATGAATACGCTCTCTTGGCGGATAACACCGTAGACCCAGGCAGGATCAATAGCTTGTTCATCCGCTTGGCTCAAAACAACGTCCTTAAAGAGGGTGGGGAAGCGCACGTTTAAATCGTCATAGCCGTCGATTTTCGCTGCCGCGAGGATCGCGCGGTCATGCCAGCCCCAGCGGCTGGCTAAGACCAGCGCTAGCTCGGCGTCTTTGGGTGGCAGGCGGCTTGTTGCAAAGGTCCACTCGCGTCGTGCTTCGGACTCGCGTCCCAGCGCGAACAATTCAGATACTCGGTTCATGGCGCCGCGTTTAGCGAAGTCGTCTAACTGCTTCTCGGTATAACTTACGGGCGGAGAGCGCATGTCGTAGCGTTTGCCGATACGGTCGGCGGCGAGGAAGCCGTGGTAATCACGGTCGCGAGCGACCTCAGCGTAGAGTCGGTCGGCCACGGCCTTTATTTCGGGCTGTTCACCGGTCTGCATTTCAAGGAGGCGCGCGCGCCAATACTTCCACTGCCCGCGTTCGCGATCTGCTGGAGGTAATACTTCGATCCATTGCAGGGCAGCGGCCCAGTCTTGCTTACCGAGTGCGGCGCGAATTCGCCATTCACGAACTTTGTCGTCGGCTTTCTCAACCCGCGAGAGCAGTTCGAGGGCGCGTGGGTGGCGTGAGGATGCCGCCTTTAGGCCGAGTTCGGTGTCGAGGTGGGCGACGCTGTCCTTGTCTTCTTTGAGCTGTTGCTCGCGCACGGCGTCCCAGACGTCCAGCGCGACGTTAATATCGCGCTTGGCGAGACGGGAAATGCCGAGTCTCACAACGCGGCGCGCGCTGGGGTCGTCTTCGAAAAGGGCGCGACGATGTAAGTTCTCGGCGGGACTCTTGTAAACGTCGAGCCAGCGCATGACCCAGGTTTGGTCGGCAGCAGGTAATGTTTTTGAGAGTTGTTTGACGAGGCTGAGCTGACCCTTGTCCATGGCCAGTTGCATGCGTGCCCAAATATCTTCTTTGGTTAAGCCTCCACGTGCTTGCCAAGCGTTGAAGACGCGGTCGCATTCATCGGGGATGGATTCGCCCGTTAACCAAAGTGCCCGTGCTTCTTGGGCGGCTTGTTCGTATTGGCCAAGTTGAAAAAGGGCTTGGCCGCGTAAGCAGCGTAGAGACTGGCCGCCAAGATCGCGGTATTGCGTGAGGAAGTCAGACCAGCGTCGGTCAGCGGCGAGTTTGTATAGCCATACGTTGCGCAACTGATTGGAGATGAGTGAGTCGTTATAGTCCTTGAGTATTTGCAACACTTCGGGTTCCGTGCGCTCGGTGATCCGCGAGCGAATGTATTCGTATTGCAAATAAGGGAAAAGGGCGTAATTGCGTAGACGTTCATCGAGTGATTCATAACTGGATGGGCGACCTTTCTGCAGGTCCGATTCCACGCGAAGGAAAGCTTCACGTTGCCAAGCGATATCGTTTTTAGCCGCCCAAATGGGATTACTGAACCCAGTCAACACGGTGGTGACTAATACTATAATGGAACGAATGGACAACATATTTAGCTAAATATCCAAAAATCAGGCAGCACAGGGTGCGCGGTTGCCACAGCGGTTGACGGCAAAGCTGAGGTGCTTTTTGTCGTAGTCTGGCATTGGTATAGCGACCACATTTAGATCCTTGCGTAGCGTAATTCGCGCTATTTCGATTCGACCATTCGATGCAGTCGCCAGATATAATACGGAATGGTACCACTGGAACTGGCAAAGGCTTAAGTGTCGATTTCGTTGTTTTACGCCGGTAGGCACTTTATTGGGTGCATTGGCCGGGGATCACTTCTTGCACCTGCTCTTTATACTGATTTCTGGTCGGGCTATAAGGGGACTTCGCTATGACTTACATTTCGGCCAACCCGGCTACAGATCTAACGCTCCAGGAGTTTCCAGTTTGGGCTGAAGCGAAATTGGAAAGCACCTTGGCCGCCGTCGCGAAAGCGACTCTTGACTGGGCTGCGCTTTCATTTGCCGAGCGGGGTGCGCATTTTCGGCAGGCGGCGGTCATTTTGCGGCGTAATCGTGATCACTTGGCGAGTCTGATTACACTAGAAATGGGGAAGGTGACGCGAGAAGCGCGGGGGGAAGTCGAAAAGTGCGCTACGGTGTGCGATTTTTACGCGGAAAAGGCTGTTGAGTTCCTGGCTGACGACGTCATTGCTTCGGACGCCGGGCGCAGTTTTGTGTCACATCCGCCCTTGGGGACGGTTCTTGCGGTGATGCCGTGGAATTTTCCGTTTTGGCAGGTGTTTCGTTTTGCCGCGCCCGCGATGATGGCGGGTAACACGGGTGTGCTTAAACACGCGTCAAACGTGCCGCAGTGTGCGCTGGCGATTGAAGAAGTTTTTGTGGAAGCGGGTTTTCCGGTAAATGTGTTTCGCACGTTGATGATTTCGGCCGGTCAGGTTGAGCGCGTGATTGCGGATTCGCGTATTCATGCGACGACGTTGACGGGCAGTTGCCCGGCTGGCCGGAAAATAGGCGCTGCTTCGGGCGCGAATTTGAAAAAAACGGTGATGGAGCTAGGCGGTTCGGATCCGTTCATTGTGTTGGAGGATGCGGATCTTGATCTGGCAGTGAGTACGGCGGTGCTCTCACGTTACTTAAATGCGGGGCAGAGTTGTATCGCTTCTAAGCGTTTTATCGTGGTGCCGGAGATCGCAGAGGCGTTCTTGTCGCGATTTAAGGCCGCTGTTGAGGCGCTGAAGCCTGGCGACCCAAATTTGGATACGACGACGCTGGCGCCGATGGCACGTAAAGATCTACGCGATGAATTGCATTCGCAGGTGACGCGTAGTATTGCGCAAGGCGCGGTGGCGGTGACGGGTTGTCGTACGCTTTCCGGTTTGGGTGCGTATTACGCGGCGTCGATATTGGATCATGTTAAGCCGGGCATGGTGGCTTATAGCGAGGAATTGTTTGGCCCGGTGGCGGTGGTTATTCGAGCCAAGGATGAGCAAGAGGCTGTTCATATCGCTAACGACACCGAATTTGGCTTAGGCGGTTCGGTGTGGACGCGAGACAGTGCGCGGGGCGAGCGCGTGGCGCGTCAGCTTCAATGTGGGGCGGTTTTCGTTAATGGTTTGGTTAAGAGCGATCCGCGATTGCCATTCGGTGGCATTCGCACGTCAGGTTATGGCAGGGAGTTATCTCTCTTAGGTATCCGCGAATTCGTTAATTCAAAAACCATTTGGGTAAGGTGAAAATATGAACACGTTAAGCAATGACACTGAAATGTTGGCTGTGCGCGACCGTCTAAATTTGGAGACGGGTCGTTTGGAATGGCCGGAATTGGCGCGGCCGTTTGCGGGCGGCGCGGTGATCGCGGTGGCGGTGGAGTTGGATTTGGTCGATGTGGCCACTAAGTTTGCTGAGGATGACCGCGAAAGCGTGTCGGGTTGGATCAATTCGGGAAAAGTGGTACGTGCGACGGACGATCATGGCCGACGCTGGGGGCAGCGGAATCAAACCTTTTGGGCGGTGGTCGTGGCGCCGTGGGTGCTTGTGCAGGAAATGACGCTGCAGTAGGGCGCCTGAGTTCAATTTATGTCCGCAGATTAAGGGCGGTTCGCGTCGTCTCATTGGCGACGCCCTTGACTGCAAAAGCGTTCACCTCAAGATTACTTTCCGAGCTTATTACTCGTGAGAACTCGGATTTTTGCAGCGCTGCAATAAGCGATTTCTGTGTGAAGCCGGTCTTGTGTGCATAGAAATCATGGCCGCTGCGTTCGAGTTCCACGGTATAGCCGTAGAGTACGTCTAGAACCATGATGGGGCCGATAGAGGACTGGTAGAGCACGTCATCTATGTCCAGTCCCCGTTCCACGGTCGCACGCATGACGGCGCCAATATCCGGGACGCGTATTTGTGCGAAACCGCCGTCTTTTAGAACGTGCAGGAATCCGGAGAGGACTTTGGGTACGTCGTGGCGATAATAGTGTTCCAAGTTGTGCGAACAGTAGACGGCGTCAAATTGGTTGCCCTCAATGCTTTTTAGGGCGCGTGCGTCGCAGACAATATCGGGTGAACCTTTTGGGTCAATGTCGAGGAGGATGTGGTCGAAACCGGCGAAGTGGGCGGGCAACGGAATTTGTTTACTATTGCCGCCAACGTTGAGAACTCTTTTTTCTGCCATAAGTGTGTGCCGTTTTTTTGCCCGTGATGGCAATGGGATGCAACGCTTATACCGCGTGCTATGTCGTACGCATGTAGCGCATGTAGTTCGGGCGGCCGCACGGATAAGAATTCTGTGGTTCTCGGTGAGATTTATCGCACATCTGGCAGGTTAAGTGTTGCGGTGTCCGCTTTGATCGTATGGGTTTTTAGGCTCGGTGCGAGCTTTTGCATGACTTTTTGTGCCGTCGCCCGATACGCGGTTAGTTTTCCGCCAAATATACTCAGTACGCGCGGCTTTAGGTCGTTGTCTGTTTGTAGCACCGTTTCGCGGGGTCGTGAAAAGGCGCTGTTCTGACCCGCCGGTAGCACACGTAGTCCGGCGAATGCGTTAAGCACATGGGCATTGCTCGGGCCCCTAAAGCGCGGGAAGTAATGTGTTAACGTGGCGAGCAAGTATTCGATTTCATTTTCTGTCGGTGCGACGGCACTGGGTTCGCCGGTATAGGGTGTTTCAGTCGTGCCGACCAGCGTGTTGCCGTGCCATGGCATGACAAATACAGCGCGTCCGTCAGAAGGGGCTTCGACGAAATAAATTCCTTGTGTGAGTGCACCCGGTACGATTAGGTGCGCACCTTGGACTAGCTCGATGGGCACGGGTGCCGGTGCGCCTTCGATCTTATGTGACACTGTGCTTGCCCAGGGACCCGCGGCGTTAACGATGACGATGGCAGTGATTTGGCTTTGGCCGGTGCCTTGCTGCACGTCGACCTGCCAAGCATCGCTATGCCAGCGCGCGCGTATCAACGTGGCGGGCAAGAGGGTTTGCGCGCCAAGTTCTTCGGCAGAGGCCATGACGGCGCGGGTGAGACGCGCGTCGTCGGTTTGTCCGTCCCAATATTGAAAAACATGGCTAAGGCCGTCGCCGGTCAAGCCGTCGAGTTTGTTCCAATCAGAGGCTGGAATCGAGCGGAAACGGGCGCCAGCTTTGAGGCCGGTGAGCACGCCGTAAAGGGCGAGGCCGGTGCGGACGGTGGCAGGGCGGCGTCGGGTGTGTCCATAGATGGGGATGAGGAAAGGGACAAGGCGCACCAGTTGGGGTGCTATGCGCTGCAATATGGCCCGTTCATGGAGGCATTCGCGGACCAGGGCGAACTGGCCGTGTTCAAGGTAGCGCAGACCGCCGTGAATCAATTTGCTGGAGCGACTGGAGGTGCCGCAGGCGAGTGATTCACGCTCGATCAAAAGCACAGAGTGACCGCGTGCCGCAGCGGCCTGGGCGACACCCACACCGTGGATGCCCCCGCCGACGACGAGCACGTCGAC
>JANOTC010000692.1:0-12978 GCA_031416175.1 Gammaproteobacteria bacterium | reverse complement strand
ACCTTCTATAAGGCGAGTTATCATCACCAATTGTATTGGGCCTTGACCGACCGCTTAACCGCGCATTTCGACGCCTTGTTTGCGTACGGTAGTGGTTATGGTGAAACCGATTCACTGCCGTTTTTTGAGAACTATTTTGCCGGTGGCGGCCAAAGCGTGCGCGGTTTTCGCGACAATAGCCTTGGCCCGCAATCAAATCAATTGCGCCCGTTGGGTGGCAATCGGAAGTTAACGGGTACAACAGAATTGGTTTTTCCGTTTCCCTTTTCCGAGGACAGTAAGTCCTTGCGTTTGAGCACGTTTATTGATGCAGGCAATGTATACGGCAGCAATGAAAATATTACGGTGGGTTCCGTGCGTGCGGCCTATGGCGCGGGATTGATTTGGATTACGCCGGTCGGTGCCTTGCGCTTTAGTTGGGCCTGGCCGTTGCGCTCACAGCCGAACGATGACACACAACGCTTTCAATTTTCTATCGGTGCGCCGTTTTAGCGTTTAGTCTAAGCAGTGAAACGATAGAAACGTAATTTATGGCAAACACAGATCCGCGTCCACGATAGGCAGCGAAGGAGAGTTTAATGAAAAGTATATTGGCAGTGGGTTCGTTGTGTTGTGCCTTAATGGTGCCGAGCTTGGTGAATGCGGCCGACTTGAAAATCGGCGTCATCAATATTGCGCGGGTCATGGAAGAGTCGCCACAAGCGGAAGACGCGCGAAATGTGATGGAGAAAGAAGTCACCGAGAAGGAAAAGCAACTTCGCGACACGCAAGCAGAAATTAAACAACAAGATGATCGGCTTGCCCGCGATGGCTCCATTATGAGCAACAATGAACGCGACCGGGTGGAAAAAGAGCTATTCACCAAGCGTCGTGATGTGAAACGTCAACAAGATCAGCTGCGTGATGAGTTGGAATTTCGTCGCAATGAAGTGTTGGGTACCTTGCAGCGAAATATTTCTGGCGTCTTGCGTGAATACGCCAAAGATGAGAAATTCGATTTATTGCTCGGCGACGGCGTCGTGTATGTCAGTGACAAGCTAGACGTGACGGAACAAGTTTTAGCGCGCCTGAAAAAGGATCACGCTAAATCTAAGAAGTAGCGTTTTAAGGAGGGCGAAGGGTGGCGGTTACGCTGCAACAATTGGCGGACCAAGTCGGCGCACGCGTTGTCGGCGATCCCGCGTGCTTGATTAGTAGCGTGGCGACGTTGGGGTCGGCGCAAAAAGGCGCCATTGCCTTCCTTTCCAACTCGAAATATCGAAAATTTCTCGCCGGTACGTGTGCGTCCGCCGTCATATTGAGTGACGCTGACGCAAGTTATTGCACGACGAACGCGCTGGTAGTAGCGGATCCCTATCTCGCCTATGCCAAGGTGGCTGCCACTTTGAGTGCCGTTCCTATTACGCGGGGAATGATACATGCCACAGCCGTGGTGGCCAGCAGTGCCATTGTCGCCAATAGCGCCGCCATTGGACCGAATTGCGTAATAGAAGAAGGCGCTGAGATAGGTGAATTTGTTTTCCTGGGTCCAGGCTGTGTTGTTGGGCGTAATACGCGGATAGGGGCGGGTAGTCGTCTTGTTGCCAATGTGACCGTCTGCCATCAGGTGAATATGGGCCAGCGAGTGTTAGTGCACCCAGGTGCTGTTATTGGCAGCGACGGTTTTGGCTTGGCCAATGATCGCGGACGCTGGGTAAAAGTGCCGCAATTAGGCGGTGTGCACATCGGCGACGACGTAGAAATTGGTGCGAACACGACTATAGATCGCGGCGCGATTGAAGATACCGTGATTGAAGAAGGTGTGAAGTTAGACAATCTAATTCAGATTGCGCATAACGTACGAATTGGTGCACACACCGCCATCGCGGCGCATGTGGGCATCGCCGGGAGTTCAAAAATTGGCGCGTATTGTATTATTGGCGGCGCGACGGGTATCGCGGGTCACATTGAGATCGCGGACAAAACACAGTTCACCGGCATGAGCATGGTGACGAAGAGTGTGACGGAGTCGGGCGTGTATTCGTCGGGAATTCCTGCGGAAAACAATCTTCAGTGGCGCAAGAATGTGGCGCGATTTCGACAGCTGGAACAGTTAATAAAGCGCGTCAAAGCTCTTGAAGCGCAATTGGAACAAGAGAAAGGGTAGACGCTTGGAAAACTTGGGCATCAATCAGATCATGGCGCAATTGCCGCATCGGTACCCATTCTTAATGGTAGACCGTGTGATCAAAATCGAGGAAGGCAAATCGTTGATTGCCGTCAAAAACGTGACCATCAATGAGCCGTTCTTTCAAGGTCATTTCCCGTGTCGGCCTGTGATGCCCGGTGTGTTAATTATTGAAGCACTGGCCCAGGCGGCAGGTTTGTTGGCGATCTCCATTGCGGGTGCACCGGAAGACGGCAACTTGTTTTATTTGGTCGCTGTAGATAATGCGCGCTTCAAACAACCTGTGGTGCCAGGCGATCAACTTCATTTGGAAATAGGTTTCGTTAAGGCAATGCGTGGCGTTTGGAAGTTCACGGCCCAAGCAAAAGTGGATGGCAATCTGGTCGCGAGTGCCGACTTGATGTGCGCATTGAGGGAAGCGAAATCGTGATTCATTCAACGGCGATTATCGACCCAACAGCACGATTAGGTGCTGGCGTACAGGTAGGGCCGTATAGCGTCATCGGCCCCGATGTTGAAATTGGTGAAAACACCTGGATTGCCTCACATGTTGTGATTAATGGTCCTACCCGCATTGGCCGGGATTGTAAGATTTACCAATTCAATTCGATTGGGGATCATCCGCAAGACAAAAAATACGCGGGTGAAGCGACGCGCCTTGAAATAGGTGATCGCAATGTTATTCGTGAATGTTGCACGATTAATCGCGGCACAGTGCAAGATCGCGGCGTGACGTCCATCGGAAACGATAATTGGATCATGGCGTATGTACATATTGCCCATGACTGTGTGGTTGGCAATAACACTATCTTTGCCAACAATGCGTCCTTGGCGGGACATGTCATCATTGATGATTACGTCATATTAGGTGGCTTTAGTTTGGTCCATCAGTTTTGTCACATTGGCCCGCACGCTTTTACAGGCATGGGCGCCGCCGTGTCCATGGATGTACCGCCTTATGTAACCGTGGCCGGTCATATGGCTAAGCCGCATGGCTTAAATAGTGAAGGATTGCGTCGGCGTGGGATGAGCGCCGAAACCTTACGCACGCTTAAACAAGCTTATAAAACGCTTTATCGCTCTGGCAACACCTTGGAACAGGCTATTGCTAAATTAGAGCCGGTCGCACTCGAGTGCCCAGAAGTGGCGGTATTTGTCGAGTTCCTGCGGAATGTGACGCGGGGCATAGTTAGATAAGGAAATCTGGATGCGTATCGGCATCGTTGCGGGCGAAATGTCCGGGGATATCCTTGCGGCGAGTCTGATGGATGCGCTCAAAACGCATTACCCGGACGTTCAATTCGAGGGTGTGCCGGGTCCGTTGATGAAGGCGCGGAATTGCGCCGAACTCTTTCCGCAAGAACGCCTTGCCGTCATGGGGCTTACTGAAGTAGTGGGGCGGCTGTTCGAGTTGCTCTCGATTCGCCGCCAACTCACGCGGCACTTTTCAACCCGAAAAAGACCTGATGTGTTCATCGGCGTGGATGCGCCTGATTTCAATTTGGGTTTAGAACGGCGGCTACACGACGCCGGCATTCCGTGTGTGCATTATGTTAGTCCGTCAGTGTGGGCATGGCGCCAATATCGGGTTAAGAAAATCGTCCGCTCCACAGACTTAATGTTAACGCTTTTTCCGTTCGAGGCAGAGTTTTATAAACGCCACGGCTTGGATGTCGAGTTTGTTGGCCACCCACTCGCCGATGAAATTCCGCTCGTTCCCAATTTAGAGCGTGCGCGCGCTAGCTTAGCCTTAGAGCCTAACGTGGAATATGTGGCGCTGTTGCCGGGCAGTCGCGGTAGCGAAGTGGGTCGTCTAGGCACGCTGATGTTGGAAACGGCAAGCTGGTGCTTACAGCGGCGCCCCGGTTTGCGTTTCGTCGCGCCCATGGTAAGCCCGAAAATGAGGGCGCTCTTTGCGGATATGATTGCGGCACACGGTGATTTGCCAATCAGTTTAGTGGACGGACGTTCCCGCGAAGTGATGGAAGCCGCTAACGTGGTGTTACTGGCGTCGGGCACGGCGACGCTGGAAGCGATGTTGCTAAAACGGCCCATGGTGGTCACCTATCGCGTTTCCGCACTTACCTATTTAATTGCGAAACAGTTAGTGGCGGTTTCCAGCTTCGCCTTGCCCAATCTATTGGCGGGTGAAAAGCTTGTGCCGGAGTTAATTCAAGATGCGGCCACGCCTCCAGAATTAGGGGCCGCGGTGCTAGCCCATTTTCAGGCGGGTGGTTTAACGACCCATGTGCGAATACGCTTCGACGAAATTCATCAGTTACTGCGGCGCAACGCCGCTGAGCGATCTGCGGCGGCGATTGTGCGTCTAATCGAATCGCGCAAGAAGTAAGTATGCCACTTAGCGCAGAAATTATTGCGCGTGGCCGAGTGGCGGGCGTTGACGAAGTGGGGCGCGGCCCCTGTGCAGGTGCGGTCGTGGCAGCGGCGGTGGTGTTGGACCCCGCGCGTCCTATAGTTGGCTTAGCCGATTCGAAAAAATTGTCCGAAAAACGTCGCGAGGCGCTATTCGTTGAGATCAAAGAAAAGGCGTTGGCGTGGGCAGTCGGACGTGCGGAAGTTGAGGAAATTGATCGTGTGAATATCTTGCAAGCAAGCTTGTTGGCAATGCAGCGCGCAATCGAAAACTTGGCTTTCGATGTGGAAGGCGTTTTAGTGGATGGCAATATCTTGCCCAAGTTGTCCGTGCCGGGTCAGGCGATTGTGCAAGGGGATGTCACCGAACCAGCCATTAGTGCGGCGTCAATTATCGCGAAAGTGACCCGTGACCGCGAAATGAAGGAATTGGATAAGGTCTATCCCGGTTACGGACTGGCAGTGCACAAAGGTTATCCAACGGCGGTCCATTTGGCGGCTTTGGAGAAATTAGGCGCGTCACCGATTCATCGACGTTCGTTCGCGCCGGTGAAACGGGTGATGCGGGAATCTTTTATAACAGCGAAGTAAGTGATGTATTGTTGAAGTAGACACCTGCGCGATAGCTCGTGGATAATAACGGCGTGACTAAATTCCATTTCCCTCATAGGCGATACCGTTTCTTGCTGGTTATGCTGGCTTGCATGGCGTTGTTGTTCGTTCAGAATCTGCCTCTTCACGCGCATGGCCTTCATCATCATCAAGATAGTGCAGGGCAAACAGCGGTGCACGAGCACTTTGCTGATATTCATGTCGGCGAGTTTGCAGAACAAGATATTGACCACTCTTCAGTCGCCACCATCGATTTGTCGGCGGTTGCCGTGGTGAAAAAAATAAGCGCGGATAGTCTATTCGTTGCCATTTTGATGTTTTGCTTTCTTTTACTGGTGCCGGTTCAGGCTGGCCAAGTGTTCTGGTCGGTTTTTCCACAGACTAACGTTAGTACATACAACTTCGTTCTTCGGCCGCCCCTGCGCGCGCCCCCTCAATAAGCTTAATTCGACTTAATTAGCGAGCGATTTAGCAGCTTTACTCGGTAGCTGCGGTCGGCGCTAGTCAATATTCTTGTTCGTTGGAGCTAATATCGTGTCAATTAAACATTTCAAGCGCGCCGCCGTTTCTGCGTGCGTGGGCGTTGGTCTGATGCTTGGGAGCGTAACCGCTCAAGCGGGACGATGGACTTTAGAGCTGGCTGTGCAGCGCTCACTGGAGCAAGCGCCCGAGCGACAGGCGGCACAGGCGGAGGTGTTGGTGCGTCGGGGTGGGTTGCAGCAAGCGAACGTTTGGCCGAACCCGACGGTGGAGGTGAGTGGGGACAATTCCTTAGGGAAAGAAGACGGTCAAGGCGGTGGCAGCATAACGCGTATTAGCCTCAGTCAACGCCTACCCGTGACGGGTCGTCTTGATTGGCAACGCAAGCAGGCCCAGTCAGCGCTTATGCAAGGTGAGGCTGATGTGGGTCAGCAGAGCCTTACCTTGGAGCATAGCGCCGCTCAGACATTTCACGGTTTGCAACTTAATCGTGCCCTGTTGGATTTATCGGAACAGCAAATGAAAAGCGCCGAGGAAATTCAGCGCATCGGTGTGCGTCGGGAACAGGCAGGAGATTTGTCGCGTTTAGAGCGACTGCGTTTAGACGTGGTACGTGAGACCGCGAAGCAGCGTGTCGAGTCCGCGGAGGGTGAGTATGCGGAGTCTCTTTCTCATTTCCAAACTCTGCTGAACGTCACCGAGGTGGCGCCGACATTAGTGGCGCTGGAAGCGCATCCCTTACGTCCCCTATTAACTGATTTGGAGGGGCAGCTCATTTCGCATCCGGCGCTTGTCGCCGCAAGGCAAAAAGTGGAGGCGGCCGGATTTGGCGTTGGCGTTGCGCGGGCTAATCGTTTCGCCGATCCCGAACTTTGGCTCGCGACGGAAAAGAGTTTTTTGGGTGGCAGTCGTCAGACTGTTACCGCTGTTGGTCTCGCCTTCACCTTGCCTTTGTGGGACAGCAACAAGGGGAATGTCGACGCCGCGCAAGCGAGTCGCGAAAAAGCGCAATTCGAATTGGAAGCCCTAAATCGCCATTTAGGTAACCAGGTACGTCTTACCCATCTGCATTTGGGACACCTCAACGAACAGTCGGAGGAATTTCGGTTAAACGTGTTGAACCCTACGCAGGAAATCTTCGAGTTAACGCGCAAAGGCTTCAGTGCGGGTGAGGTCGAGGTTCTCAATCTTGTTGACGCTGTTGAGACGTATTTCGGCGCTCGCGCCCGTTATTTGGAGTTGTTGCAACAAGCGTGGCTTGAGGCCGCGGAATTGCGCCTCGCGGCTGGCGTGTCGTTGCAACCTTCCATTTCGCAGATTTCCAAAGGAGCTCAGCCATGAAGTTAATTCTCTCCCACACTATGTTCTTAATTATCGCGACGTCTACTTTCACCGCGAGTGCCCTCGAACTCACACCCCAACAAATGGCGAGCGTGAAATTGAGCACGACCAAGGTGATTGAGCGTCAGACCACTGCCGCTGTTGCTGCGAGCGGAATGTTGCGCGCGGATCAGCAACGCCTATTTCGCGTTGCGCCCGTTGTTGACGGAATAGTCGTTACGCTTGACGCTGTTGAGCATGCGTTAGTACGCAAGGGTCAGGTGTTAGCGCGTTTGCACAGCAATGCCTTGGGCCAGGTGCAGGCCGACTACCTGGAAGCAATGGCCCGTTTTGATGTGGCAAAAGCCGAGCAACTACGCATCAAGAGTCTGCGTGATGACGGCGTGGTGGCTGAGAGTCGCCTGTTAGAGGTGAGTAGTCAGTTCAAAACGGCGCAGGCGATAGTGGATCAACGTCGTCGCGCGCTGACACTGGCCGGTTTAAGTGCGGCTCAAATAAACAATATTGCGCAACACCCAGAGGATATCGCTGCCTATTCGCTAATCAGTCCGGCAGATGGGGTGATGTTGGAAGTCTCGGCGGAAAATGGACAAATGCTAGCGGCGGGAGAAACCGCCTTTCGGCTCGCTGATTTGAGTGTGGTGTGGGCCGATATTCGGGTTCCCGTGGCGAGCATTGGCCAAGTCGCCATTGGGTCGAAAATCGTGCTGAAGGTCGCGGCCTTGCCACAACATTCTTTTCCTGGACAGCTCCAGAGCTTCAGTGGCGAAGTGGATGCTGCCAGTCAAACGGTAGTGGCGCGCGTTGTGGTTGATAATCGTCAAGGCTTGCTACGCCCCGGCATGTATTTGCAGGCTCAAGTGCAGGGGGTTGCGCAAAAAGGGTTGATGGTGCCGGAAAGTGCAGTGTTTCGTCGCGGTAACGATGTTTATGTTTTTAGAGTGAGCGGGTCGCGTAGTTATGAACCCGTAAAGGTGATTGTTGGCGAGCCTACGGATGGCTGGGTACAGGTAAAATCGGGTTTGGAGTCGGGCGCTGAGATAGTCAACGGTGGTGTCGCAGAGCTCAAATCTCACTGGCAATACCAGGGAGGCGAATAGGTCATGATTAATTCCCTTATTCGTTTTTCCCTGGTCCAACGGCTGATGATTCTGCTGTTGGCGCTGGGCTTGGCTGGTGCGGGGACGTGGGCTTTTCGTACCTTGCCGATTGATGCATTTCCAGAAATATCGTCACCGCAAGTTCGCATCGTCGTTAAGTCGCCAGGCTTGTCGCCTACCGAGGTAGAGAGTCGCATTACGTTTCCGATTGAGGTGGAAATGCAAGGATTGCCGAGGCAAACCTTGTTACGGTCTACCACAAAATATGCTTTAAGCATTATCGTGATTGACTTCGAGGATGGCACTGACATTTATTGGGCGCGCCAGCAGGTGGCGGAACGGCTCAGTCAAGTGTGGAGCGAATTGCCGTCCGGTGTGGAGGGCGGACTAGGGCCGATCACCTCACCCTTGGGTGAAGGATATATGTACCGAGTTGCCGGTAAGGGCTATAGCAATCAGGAGCTGCGTCGTATCCAAGACTGGGTTATCCGGCCGCGCTTGCGCGGTGTTGATGGCGTGGCTGACGTTAACTCGCTGGGTGGTGAGGTAAAAGTGTATGAGGTGGTGGCCGACCCGGCGGCGTTGGCGGCGCATGGTTTGGGTTTGGATGAGTTACAGGCAGCGTTAGAGGCGAACAATCGCAATGCCGGTGGTGATCGCATCAATCGTAATAACGAAGTGCTGTTAGTGCGCACGGTCGGTCAATTACGCAGCATGGAGGATATTGCCGGCATCACTGTGGCAAGTCGCGGTGGCATCCCGGTGCATGTGCGCGATGTGGCTAAAGTGGGGATTAATTCACTTACCCGCTACGGCGCAGTGACCGCGGATGGCCAAGGCGAAGTCGTGACAGGCTTGGTGCTGTTGAGGGAAGGGGCGAATAGCCGAACTACCGTGGAGGGAGCCAAGCAGGCGTTGGAAGCGTTGAAGCCAGCGCTGCCCAAAGGAATCGAAATTATTCCTTTTTATGACCGCACCGATTTGGTCAACGAGTCCGTTTGGACAGTACAAAAGGCGCTGGGTGAGGCGGTTGTGCTCGTGTTAATTGTACTGTTAGTCATGTTAGGAAATCTGCGCAGTGCGTTAACGGTCGCGATCATCCTGCCGCTCTCGGTCATGTTCACGTTCGTTATGATGCGGATTTTCGGCGTGGGTGCCAATCTCATGTCGTTGGGCGGATTGGCGATTGCCATCGGCATTTTGGTCGACGCGGCGGTGGTGGTGGTGGAGAACATTCATACCCGACTGAGTCATGCACCTAAAGGGGTGGGTCGTTTGCATTTGGTTTATCGCGCCGTTATTGAGGTGGCGACGCCCGTTATCTCTGGCATTTTGATTATTATTGTTGTGTTCCTGCCATTATTCAGTCTCACCGGTTTAGAAGGCAAGATGTTCGGGCCGTTGGCTGTCACCATTAGCTTTGCACTGATCGGTTCGCTAATTCTGTCACTAACAGTGATCCCGGTGGTAGCCAGTCTGTTGATGCGCGGTGGCAGTGAAAAGGACGGGCGCTTGTTGGCGGCCTTAAAATTTATCTATTTGCCTGTGATGCGCTGGGCCTTGCGTCAACGCAAGATCGCGGTAGGAGGTGCTGTGCTCGCACTGGCGGTGGCGTTGGCCTTGTTCCCGCTGATCGGAAAGGAGTTCATGCCGGTCATGGATGAAGGAACTACGGTGGTGATCATTGAAAAATTGCCCAGTATTTCGTTGGAACGCTCATTAGAGTTGGACGAGCCATTGCAAAAGGCCATGATGGAGTTGCCCGAGGTCACTGGGGTGGTGTCGCGTACGGGTGCGGATGAGTTACGTTTGGATCCGATGGATTTGAATCAGACGGACAACTTTCTGCTCACGAAACCGCGCGACCAATGGACAGTGAGTCTGGAAGAGTTTCAGACCAAGTTGCGTGAAAAATTGGACGGTTTTGTCGGCATCGACGTCGCGTTTACTCAGCCCATTGATATGCGGGTGTCAGAAATGTTAACGGGAGTACGTGCCGCGATGGCGATCAAACTATACGGTGACGATCTTGCCACACTGGAGGAGAAGTCAAAGCAAATTGAGGATCTAGTTAACAAAGTGCCCGGCGCGGTTGATGTGTTTCGCGAACAACTGTCTGGTCAAATTTATCTTCAGATTGAAATTAAGCCCGAGGCGATCTCGCGTTTTGGTATCAGCACGGAGGCAATTAACAAATTGGTCGAAGTCGCTGTGGGCGGTCGAGTGGTTACCGAAGTGTTAGAGGAAAGTCAGCGCGTGGGTGTGTTATTGCGCTATCCGGAAAAGGCGCGTACTTCGCCCTTGGCCATCGCCGAATTGCGCGTGGAGGCACCGAACGGCGACAAGATTCCGTTAGGTACCTTGGCCGACATACGCGAGGTCGACGGCCCTGTCGTGATTTCCCGCGAAGCGGCTAAGCGGCAGGTGGTGGTGCAGTCAAATGTGGATGGTCGCGACGTGGTGGGGTTTGTCGATGAGGTGCGCACTACCATCGAGCGAGAAGTGCAGTTGCCGGAAGGCTATTACGTAACCTATGGCGGTCAGTTCGAAAATCAACAGCGCGCTGCGGCACGATTGGCGTTAGTGGTTCCAATCGCCATATTGCTCATCTTTCTCATGTTGTTCACCACATTTCGTTCTCTGCGGCAGGCGGGTCTGATTATTCTCAATATCCCATTTGCCTTGATCGGGGGTGTGGTGAGTTTATATCTCTCGGGACTGTACTTGTCTGTGCCTGCTTCGGTGGGCTTTATCACATTGTTTGGCGTGGCTGTCTTGAACGGCGTTGTGATGGTGAGTTATTTCAATCAACTACGCGATGCGGGGCGTACCGTATTGCAGGCTGTGCAAGAGGGCGCCGAGCGGCGATTGCGGCCCGTGCTTATGACGGCCCTTATCGCTAGCCTCGGACTGGTGCCATTGCTAGCCGCGACCGGCCCCGGTTCGGAATTGCAACGACCCTTGGCCGTGGTGGTGATCGGTGGCTTGGTGACATCAACACTCCTAACGTTAATTTTACTGCCGACGCTTTATGCATGGCTAGAGGATCGCACAGAAGGTAAAAAAGAGGAGCGTTTATGAAAGTTCTCACCATCGTAGTTCACGCCAGCGCCCAGCAGCCGTTAGCGGACAGCTTGCGCGCCTTGCCGCACGTGCAGAGCTTTACCTTTATCCATGCCGAAGGCCACTCCACGCATACTGAATCTGATCCATTCCTATCGGCGCGAGACAAGGTGGTGGGATATGTACCACGCGTGCGCCTTGATGTGTTGTTGGAAGATGCGGATGTAAGCGCGGTATTGGACGTTTTGATTGCGGCGGGAGACTGCCGTGGTCAAGCGGTGTACTGGGTGAGCGCGGTGGCGCAAAGTGGGCGGTTGTAGTGGATGTTGTTGCGCGCTAAATAGAGCAGCATTAAGGTTTTAATTGACTGATGGTGACCCCGCTCAACGGCGGGGTCGCCGATATTAATAGGCGCTCAAATTAATCTAAATACTAAAAACTCATCCCAACTTTCAGCATCGCCCGTAAATTGTTCAAATTATCGCCGATATCGTTGGCTTTACTGGTGATTTGATAGCGTGCTTCAGCGCCCGCGAAGAATGGGGCTGCCGCTGTGTAATGTAGGCTAGCACCCACTTGAAAGCCGAAAACGGTGTCATCATGTTTTTCGGTGTTTGAGCTGTGGTCGTGCTTACCTTCGGCAAATATCACACCGAGGCCAGGTCCACCACCGAACCACAAGCCTTTTGACACTTCCACCACGTAGTGCGGACTTAATTCCAGCGAATTTTGCTTGTATTCGCCATCTTTAAACATGGTGAAGCTAACTTGCTCCCGAATCTTATTGGTAGGAGGTTGAATCAATGGGCAGTTTAGTGAGAACTCCAGGCCAAAAGCTGCTTGCGCGTCAACGCCGTCTAGGTCGGGTTTCATCACCCCAAACAGTAAGGAAACAGCCGGTTCCATTTTGTAACCTTCTTTTGTTCCCGCCAGCCAATTCCACTCTCCCTCTGCGGCCGTTGCGGCGCCTGTGGCGCCGAGTGCCACGAGGCCCATAGTAAGCGCAATACCCATTTTGTTCATAGTCGTCCATCTCCCGTTTAAGCAGTTATACTAGTGCCGTCTAATCAAAAAAGCGGCAAAGACTATATCATAGTCGCCACTGGACTTAACGGGGG
The DNA here is from genome assembly GCA_031416175.1 of Gammaproteobacteria bacterium. GTDB lineage: Bacteria > Pseudomonadota > Gammaproteobacteria > S012-40 > S012-40 > JANOTC01. The sequence continues at coordinate 724 of JANOTC010000692.1, read as the reverse complement.
CGACGGTAGCAAATCTACAGTTCTATGAAAACCACGTTCGTACATTTACGCCTTCACTCTGAATACTCCTTGGTCGATGGCCTGGTGCGGGTAAAGCCGCTCATGAAGGCCGTGGCGGCGCTTGGCATGCCGGCTGTGGCGATCACGGACCAGTCCAATTTATTTTCGATGGTGAAGTTCTACAAAGCCGCACTGGCGACGGGTGTGAAGCCCATTGTGGGCGTTGATTTGTGGTTGGTGAATGAGCTTGATGCCGAACAACCGTATCGACTGGTTTTACTTTGTCAAAACGCAGTGGGTTATCGCAATTTAACTCGCCTTGTTTCGCGCAGTTACGTCGAAGGTCAGCATCAGGGTATGGCCCTTATGCGGCGCGATTGGTTTGCGGGAGCGTCAGATGGCTTAATTGCCCTATCCGGTGGGCGTCAGGGTGATGTTGGCGCCGCCCTGTTGCAGGGAAATCGTATTCAGGCTCTAAATTTGGCCGGGCAATGGGCTGCCTTGTTCCCTAATCGTTATTATGTCGAATTGCAGCGTACTGGCCGCGAGCGTGAAGAAGACTATTTGCATGCGGCGGTAGACTTGGCTTCGGAGCTTGCGCTGCCGGTCGTTGCGACTAACGATGTTCATTTCGTAAAAATAACCGATTTCGATGCGCATGAAGCGCGCGTATGCATTAACGAAGGCCGCACCTTAAATGATCCACGTCGCTCGCATCGTTATA
>JANOTC010000691.1:0-5871 GCA_031416175.1 Gammaproteobacteria bacterium | reverse complement strand
GGCCAATATTCCTCGTGGCGTACGTACACGCGCGTATACAACACCCGGATTCGATAAAACCTCCTTGAGCACGCCCTCAATGTTGTCCAAATCCGTGGCCACCACGGCGGCTTGAATAGTGACGGAAAACAAGCGAGACGTGGTTACACTGCGGGTTGTGAGCGCGTCCTCGTTAGAATTTCTTAACGCACTTAATCCGCTCAAGATCAGAAAAACCAAAAGGATCGCCTGAATAAAGGCGATCCCCAAGATGAGTTTTAGTCTAAATGGCACGATTATTTAGCTTCGATCGGTCTAATATTCATTTTTCGGATGGCGTCGTAGTCCTTGTCATCAGCGGCTTCCATGCCGTTAAAGTTGTTGGCTTTTAACAGTGCAAGCCCCTCAGGGGATTGGTCCATATTGTCCAAAGCTTTCTGCACCAAGGCGACGACTTCCTTGGGCACGCGTGAATGAACGGCAAACGCAAACGGCGGTAACGCTTCCGAGGTCCACAACACTCTTAAGGCCGCTTTGGTCGCAGGATCAAAGCTACCGAAGGTGCGCATTTCGCCGCCGCCCGCTGGAAATAGGCCTTTTGCCACCGATCGGTAAACCGAGTCGAGGGAATTAACGTATTGGGGCGTGACGTCAATATTCTTGTCACGCAACATATTGAGTGGTAGCCAAGTGGCGCCGAACGCATTGGGTGCGGGGAATGCGATAGTTTGTCCGGCCAGTTGGGCCACATCATGGATAGGGCCATCATTTTTTACCACCAAGATACTTCTCAATTTGCCGTCTTTTTCATGCGCAAAGGCGGTATAGCCTGATGTCTTACTGAACGTGATGTAGTGATACGGATTAATGAAAACGAAGTCGAATTGACTGTCTTTCATTTGGCTCTGGAACGTTGGAATATCTTTTGCGGTTTGGAAATGCAATTGGACCCCAGTTTTCTCACTGAGGTATTGCATCACGGGGTTCCAGCGTTTCGCCAGCTCGGTGGCGGACTGAACCGGCCCCACGCCAAAACTAAATGGGCCAGTCGCTGGGCCTGCGTGGGTCGTCAGGCTCGCGCCAAACGTCACGAAGAGCGCCATCGTGGCCATCCAACTTTTATTCATAGACGTACCTTGTCTGTCAAAAGGTAATGTAGCAAACTTGTTGCATTCCCTCATTCATCGACAGAACACGGTCCAGGCTTTAGAAAAGTGCGTATTACCTTATCAAGCCGGGCGTCATCATTTTCTGGGCGTAGGCGGTGATGTCTGCGGCATCTTGATGTTGCAGTTCCTTCGAAGTGCCGTCACTGTAATAGAAATCTAGCTTAAGTTCGAGCACGCCAGGCATGCGCGGCGATGTTCCAAAAACACCTGGCATGCCAAAGCGAACACGGTGGAAGAAACGGCGTGGATCGTCCCAAGCAACGTGAAAAATATCCATTTTTGTGGCCTTGCTTCCGGCAGGAATGAATTTACCGTCTGCACCATGGCAATAGGTGCAACTGCTCACCAACTGGCCCAGTTTGACCGAATTATTCGCGCCGTTATAAAGAGACTGGCCATTGTCTGTTTTACCGATGGCGGCGCCAGCGTTGGCCGTGGCGGCGGTAAAAGAGAAGTATCGACGCGTTTCTATCATTTGTACGCTAATGAAGGCCGTCATATCCCATAAATCGGTGTCATCCAGGAAAGGACCAAAGTCATGTATGACGGTTTGCTGATGCTTGACGGGATCAATAAATAGACGACCATTTTTAAGAAAGTCGTAAATATAGCTGTCCGTCCACGTACGAATACTCTTCAGTTCTAGCAAATTATTGCCGTAATTCGGCGCGCCACGATAGTCAAAACCGTGGCAAGCCGAGCACTTCCAGGCGTCAGAGCCGGATAAGGGAGGGCGTTGTGGTAAATCTAGCAATGGATTGGCTTTGGTCGGCGCAGCTTTGGCAGCCTCTAACATCCAGTTGTCATAGAGGCGCCCGCCACGTATGCCGTTACGGTTTAGCCCGTTTTGGGCGTAGCCGAGAACATTTGCGGAGACTTCGGGTATAAGGCCGCGATCCGCCTGACCATACATGCCACCCGCCAAGTCGGGAAGTCCGAAACGAATTTTATGCAGTGTTTCTAAACCACGCTTTCGGGAAATTTCACGTAAAAAGGTTGTCGTTGAACCCGTAATGAGTGGGCCGCGACCATCAGCATTGTGGCAACCAACGGCACATCCTCCAGAAATAATAGGCGCACTATACCAGTCTTGTCCATTGCCTTGGTCGGAGACCTTGGTGAGTCCTGTTGTCGTGTCAACAAAGTCCCCCGGTGCTCTTTTTTGGCTGGATTCTTCACGCAATAACGCAATGAATCGGGTGAGGTTGTAGATGTCTACTTCCTTCAAATTTGACGCAAAGGCATGATCGTCGGTCTTCATTACTTGCCCGGAATGAATGAAATCATATATTTCTGCGGGGCTTTGCCTAAGTGGTACCCGTGACGAAGGTGATATAAAACCTTTTATCCCGGTGTACAGCGGGTTCTTGCTCAAATCGGTAACACCCAGGGCGCCATCGACGCCCGCGTAGTCCCAACCGTGGCAATTGGCGCACCTAAACGTGGCCGGACCCAGGGTCGGGTTCGTGCTAGGCCATAGCGCGTGAACCGCCGTCGCGGATGGGCTGGCGGGTAATGGGACCAAGCTGCTTGCAGACCACCATTGATCATACAAACGTCCGCCCCACGCAAAATCCCAGGCGAGATGACTTGTTTCGGTTTCAGGGTGCTGATATTTACGGTAATCGAATCCCGTTTTGCTTGAAATGAGACCATTCTGCGCAAACGCCAACGCATCAACGGCGGCCTTTTGCGGCTGCGCGACCGTAGTCACACTTTGTAAACCTAACATAGCGCTGCCAGCGACGCCGAATCGAATGGTGTGTAGAGTTTTCCAAGGATCACGCATGGCAACCGTGTCAACAAAGCTATTGGGCAATGTGGCAGGCGCTTTGTCAGCAAAATCTATTACGCGACCGTCGGCGCCATGACAGGCGGCATCGGCGCATCCGCCATCAGCCTTGGCCGAGGTATAGACCGTCTTCCCGCGCGCTTCATCACCGCTGGTCTGACCCGTATCATAGGCAATGAGGTCGCGCGGTGAGAGGTTCTTACTGGCTTCATCCTGCATCGTCACGACAAAAAGCGTGAGGTTGTAAATATCCGTATCGCTCAGTGCTGCGCGCGTTGGATCTTGATTAGTGCCCGCCGGTGGCTTGCCAAATTCATGCGATAAGCCCGTGGTGTGATCAATGCCCGAGTGAATGAACTGGTAAATACCGGCCGGGTCGAGAAGACTAACGGGTGCCATAGCCGTACCGACGACACCGGATGTGCCGGTATAAAATTCACTGTCGAATTTGCCGTAGACACCCAGATACCCTAAATAATCCCAGCCGTGGCAGGAGGAACAGCGCCAGGTGTCGGCGCCCTTTAGTTTGTTGCCTGTTAGTGCCCAAATGGGGTGGGTGGCTGTCGGTGCACCCGTGCTAGGCGTTTTGTCACTGGCGCTCCACCATGTGTCGTAAAGTCGCGCACCGGCTGATAAATCGGCATTGGCATAGAGCGTGGCGTCAAACGTACCGGCGATGTCGAGGGCGTTAACATTTGACGCAGAATTGCTAGAATTTTGGGGAACGGGTTTCTTTTTTGCCGCCGTTGGCGCCGTGCCGACGCACGCTTTCATCACGGGTGGCGCGTTGCTCCAGCTTCATCGTTGGCGTGCCTCTTAACTCAAACGTTGGGCGTGACCGAAAGCCGCAGGGTCACGCTTGACATGTTTATGTTCGCGGTATGATATGAATGGAGATTTAAAATGAGTACAATCAATAGTAGTTCTATCGCTGGTCCCATAGATTTAACAGACCCACTTTCGCATGATTCATGGGCAGGTGCCGTGGAAAGACAAATGATTATCCCCGGCGGATTTATGTGGGCAAAAAACGATGCGCGATTCGTGTACATCGCCCTTGACATAACAGCCGATACCAATAATGATCCCGGCACGGGGGATTATTTCTGGCTAGACTTTGATAAGAATCGTAACGGAGCCATTACGCCCAATGTGGACGTGAAATATAGCCCCTACCCCGGACAACCCAATAGAATGAGTCGTTCGTATTACTTGGGCGCAAATGTGTGGACGGGCATTCTAAGTGAAGTAAGCTTTTCAGAATGTCGCATTGCCTTTGAAACCAGCCCCAATGCCCCCACGCCACACCGCATCTGGAAAATGCGAATCAACCTGCGAGAGATTGGTGTAAGGCTGATGGGTCGGTGGCCTACGGTGTCGTTTACCAAATTCGGCGTGAGAATAGCTTCCTCCGCGCCTTCTTCCATAGAGGAATCTCCAGTCGGTTTTGGCGGAGACTTTTCTGGTTTGCACATTTTACGTCTTAGCCGTAATTTTGTGGCACCATCTGCCGACTTAGGTCCGGTAATGGGAAGTGTAGGGCTGATACCTACCACCAGAATTGACTCTATTACTGGAAGGGCAACGACCGATGCTGGTTATTTTGTGACTGCGCAAAATGATGCTTTTGGCGGCTTACTCAACATTATTGGCAACCGAGTACAGTTACAGGCTCTGAGAGACGCGGGTGCTACCAAATATCGTGTAACGAAAGCTGAGGGTGCCGGTGGATCTTTCAGCAATTATAGAAGTGCCTGGCTCAATTACAGATGGCTTGCAAGCGATTACGTATTGGAATCTTTTGGGCCTGATGCTAGTGATTTCTATCCGATGCTTGCTTCTACAGTTGATTATTCCATCGACGATCTACTTGTACAGGTGGACAGCACAAGACTATCCACTGGCATTAATCGCTTTGAGGTAGCATTTTTTACTGCCGGAGGAGCTCCTGTTGTTGCACCAGCGCAAACATTGACATTGCATATTGATAATAATGTCCCGCAGGTACAAATTAATTCCATCTCGCATGGGGGCGTTCTTGTTCCTACCTGTGCCATTATAGCAATGACGAGTCCTGCCGATGGAGTAACGGTCAATTACAATGCGGCGGATGTCGAAGGGAACCTTGCGGGTTATTCTCTGACAGCTTCATGGGGCGATGGCGCCAGCGCAAGTATCGAGTCGGATACCTATGCTATTGCCATGGGGCCAATCTGGAATGGGGTTACTGGTAGGAATTCAGTCTTGTTTGTTCCAAGTCTAACCTGTGCCCATGCCTTTACCGTGACTGTATGGGCACGCACGACTAATGGCTATGGCAGGATTGGGCATAACTCGGCCAGTAAGTTTATTACCATTCAAAAATAATGTGCATAAACGAGTCTGGGTGTCCGGTCTCAATAATGGGGTCGTGCTTCCAAGATTACAAGTTGAGAAGGAAATGGTGTAGGATTCTGTAACATTACATTATTGGCCCAACAAGGCGTTGCAGCGGACGCGCAAATAGCGCGCGCCGCTGAACTTGGTCGTTAGAGTTAAAAATGGAACCCTCAAAATAGCTGTGCGGATATTCGGATGAAAGACATACTCGTAGCTGCAATTGGAGGCATTGCCACAGTGACGGCCGCAATTGTTGGGGCTGCTTGGTTCACACCGGATTTGCTCCGACTAGATGTTTTCTTTCCGACCAAAGAGGTTAAAATTCTAGATGATTTTATTTTTGCAAATATCGAGGCCTATAGTGAACAACTGGAAGGGAAGCCCATTGAGAAGTACAAAAACCCCTATACTTCGTCCATCGAAGACGTTTTTGATAGAGCAACATACGTTGAGCATGTATGGTTACGCAAAACTAACAGTAGCTACACGATCGGAATGTCAACGTCTGGTGCTGTGCCTGAACTCAAGGCAATTGATCCTGAGCTAAAAAAT
>JANOTC010000690.1:0-6849 GCA_031416175.1 Gammaproteobacteria bacterium | reverse complement strand
GCGATCCCTTTGGACCCTCCGCTAGAGCGTCCGTTTTCGTTCGTACATCAGAAACAAAAATTCCGTCAGCGGGCGATGGAAGAATTGCTAGATTTTGCGCAACAGTATTGTCGGACGCATCCGAATCTCGCCTAGGCGAATTAAGCGTGTTTTTTAGTTTGCTGTGGTTAGTTAAATATGAAGAGCTACATTGTTGTCCAGCATAATTACAGTGAATTCCTCGGGCTGATTGAGCGCCAATTGGAAGTCCGCGATATTGGTTTCAATTATGCGCGTCCATTTGTTGGGCAAGACTTGCCAGGTTCAGCTTTGCAGTCCGACGCCTTATTTCTTTTGGGCGGTTCGCATACGCCGTTGGATCTTGACGCCTGTCCATGGCTCCCTGGTGAGCGCCGCCTCATTGATTTGTTTGTCAAAGCGAAGCGGCCTGTGGTGGGTATTGGGTTCGGTGGCTTACTGGTCGCTGAATTTGCGGGCGCCTCGGTGTCTGCGGCGCCTAAACACACCGCCTACTGGACGACCGCGCATAAAACATCGAGTGGCACGGGTGATCCATTGGCGGAAGCGGTGGATGGTGCGCGCGTTTTGGTCATGCACGACGGCTCGGCGACACTGCCGGATACATTGCCGCCTATTTTGGTCGATGACGATGGGCGCTGGTTGGCGATTCGGCCGCAGCCCTTGGTCTATGGCATGTTATTTCGTCCGGAGTTGAAGCCGGGGATGATTGAAGACATGATCATGGAAGGTGGTCGAGTTTTACCTGAGAACATTGGTGTAGTTTTGGCTATGGCGCGGGAAGAGTGGGAAGCAACGCAGCGCACGACCGATCGCGTCATCGCGGCCTTGGTGAAAGCGCTTGACCTGATGACGGAACGCTACAAAGCGCCGATGTTCCGTTTGGTGGTTGAGTAAGTGAAGCCGGCGGAAAGAAAACTCTTAAACCTATTTCGTGGCTTGTCTGAAGAAAATCGTGCAACGTGGCTAGCGTTCGGCGAGTTTCTGGCTAGCCGGGGTGAGCCGACGCCGAAAGTGGTACCAGAGCCCACGTATATTGAGCGCAATCCCACCGAGACGGTGATAGGGGCGTTGAAACGCTTGTCTGCTATGTATCCGATGCTGGATAAGTCCAAGATGCTTAATGAGACGTCGACACTTGTGACTCAGCATGTGGTGCAGGGGCGTGAGCGTAGCGTTGTCATTGACGAATTGGAGCGGGTCTTTAAAAAACATTATGAGCTAATGCGCCACGCATAGTTCGCGGTTAATGGATTCCGAGCAAGAAATGACGGGTTCAGGAATTAGAACGCTTTGCGGTGGATAACTCGTCAGAAAGCCGACGAAATTGATCCCGATTTTCATAGTTATCAGATCGTGTCAAGCGCACCTTGCGTGGTCGGATGAAATAAAATAAAAAACTTAGTTGAAATAATAAAGTGTTGTAAAAACAGTATGTTGCGGCATGACGAAATTGTGAGCGATCTGGCTGAGACGCTGATGGGGCGGGCTTTTTTCTGACTTGTTCATAATCAATCCACAGAGTTATCCACAGGTTTTGTGGATAACGAGAATTCCCCCTGCCCGCCCAATACGTTAACGTCGTTTTATCGTCCTAACGCTCAATTGAGGCAGCGTACAAAGTGGATTTTTTTCGTCGTCGCTCATGGTAAAGTGCGGCCCCATGCATGTTAAACCCTATATAGTCCAGGTGGCGGTGTCGGTTCCCGTTCGCCATGTATTTGATTACCTCGTCGATCTGCCCGACGTCAGGGTTTGCCCCGGCATGCGTGTCGAGGTGCCGTTTGGGCGTGGGCAAGAAATAGGATTGGTAGTCGGGGTGATGGATGAGTCCGCCTTTGCTAGGTCCAAAATAAAACCGATTCTTGCTGTTCTCGACCCTGCGCCTATTCTTCCGCTAGATCATCTCGATTGGCTGCGCTGGGTGGCGGATTACTATGAGCATCCTATCGGAGAGGCGTTGTTTGCTGCTTTGCCGGTGGCGATGCGGCAGTCAGTTCCGGCGGCGCGTCGGCGCGTTTCAGTTTGGAAACTTACCGCGGCAGGGCGTGCCGTCGAACCGGCGAGCTTGACGCGGGCGCCCAAGCAGCGCGAACTTCTGCATGTGTTGTTGGCCGCGCCTGTTGGAATAGCAGCCAGTGCCTTGCGTGATTTGAGTACAGGTCTGGTGGGGGCGTTACGCGTTTTTGTTGAGAAGGCTTGGGTTGAGGCGGTCGATGTTCCAGTCGAGGATTTAGCCTGTGGCACAGGCGGGCAGGCGGCTCCCGTGTTGAACGCAGGTCAGTCCGAGGCAGTAGCCACCATTAACGCTGCTTTGGGTCGTTTTCAGCCAATTTTGTTGGACGGCGTGACGGGTAGCGGCAAGACGGAAGTCTACATGCGGGTGATTGAGCAGGTAGTAGGATGTGGTCAGCAAGCTCTCGTCTTAATTCCTGAGATTGGTCTGACGCCGCAACTTGTACATCGCTTCAAACTGCGTTTTCAGGTTCCCATTGCACTTATGCATTCGCAATTGAATGATGGCGAGCGATTATTGGCGTGGCAGCAGGCCAGTAATGGCACCGCGCTGATTATTATAGGAACCCGCTCCGCCGTCTTCACACCGCTGCCGCGATTGGGTGTGATTATTGTCGACGAGGAGCATGATTCCTCATTCAAGCAATTTGAAGGGCTTCGTTATCACGCGCGGGATGTGGCGTTGGTGCGGGCGCAGCGGGTAGGCGTTCCGATTGTACTGGGTTCGGCAACGCCGTCCTTGGAAACGCTGAGTAATGTTGCGCGCGGGCGCTATTTACGGCTCGATTTGCCTAAGCGGGCAGGCGCGGCCGTGGCACCGCTATTTGAGTTGATTGACTTAAAAGGGGTGGCGATGTTGGAGAATTTTTCCCCGGCATTGCTAACCGCGATTGGACATCATCTAGAGCGCGAAGAGCAGGTCCTGCTTTATCTTAATCGACGTGGATTCGCGCCGACATTGTTGTGTCATCTATGTGGTTGGGTGGCGGAATGTAAACGTTGCGACAACGCGCTGACCTTGCATCGTGGCGCGTCGCGATTGCGTTGTCATCACTGCGGCGCAGAGCATGCGATTCCGACTAAGTGCCAGAAGTGTGCGAGTACGGACTTGCGCGCTCTGGGCTACGGGACTGAGCGGGTTGAGGCCTTGTTGCATGAGCGGTTTCCGGGCGCGCAGGTGTTGCGTGTAGATCGTGATACGACGCGTCGTAAGGGCTCGATGGATGCCTTATTTCAGCAGGCGCGTTCGGGGCGTGGGCAAATATTGTTAGGCACGCAGATGTTAGCGAAAGGGCACGATCTTCCGAACGTGACGTTGGTGGGCATATTGGATGCCGATCAAGGGCTGTTTGGTACTGATTTCCGCGCGGCAGAACATTTGGCGCAATTGATTGTGCAGGTGTCAGGTCGTGCAGGTCGTGGCGATAAAGCGGGGCGAGTGCTAATACAAACGCATCATCCTGACCACCCTTTGCTGCAAACGTTGGTTAAAGAGGGCTACCGGCCTTTTGCGCAATTGGCCCTCGCTGAGCGCAAAGAAACTGGTCTGCCACCGTATGCCTTTGCGGCGGTTTGGCGGGCTGAGGCGGTAAGCTCGACGGCTGCGCTGAGTTTTCTCTACGCACTGGCGGACGTGTCGCGTGAATTGGGCGAGACCGGGGTGGACTTGTTAGGGCCGGTGCCGTCACCCATGGAGCGCAAAGCGGGACGTTATCGTGCGCAATTATTGGTGCTTGCGACTTCACGATCAGCGCGGCAGCGGGTCGTGCGCGGGTGCTTGGAAAAGATGGCGAAAATCTCCGGCGTGCGCCAGGTACGTTGGAGTCTCGATATTGATCCGCTTGATATGAGTTAGGTACCTGGCGGCTTTAATTCCATCATGTCCCAGCGCGCACGGGTGCCGATTTGAAGTGCTTGACGCTCCCCCGCATACAAGCGTTGGTATCCTGCATAAGCGATCATGGCGCCGTTGTCTGTACAGAATTCAGGGCGCGCATAAAAAACCTTAGCGTTTTTTTCGTGGGCGAGGGCGGCTAAGCCTTCACGCAGGCGTGTGTTGGCGCTCACGCCGCCCGCAACGACTAGGCGCGGTAGTTGTGTTTCCGTCAGTGCGCGTCGGCATTTAATGGTCAACGTGTCGATTACGGCGTCTTCAAAGGCGCGGGCGATGTCGGCTTTGTTGCGATCCGTCGGACCTTCTTTTTGTAAGGTGGTGAGTGCAAAGGTTTTTAATCCGCTAAAACTGAAGTCGAGGCCGGGTCGATCCGTCATGGGGCGCGGGAAGCGAAAGCGAGTTGGGTCGCCTTGTTGAGCTAGGCGCGCGAGTGCGGGGCCGCCTGGGTAGCCCAATCCGAGTAATTTGGCGGTTTTGTCGAAGGCTTCGCCGGTGGCGTCATCTAATGATTGGCCGAGGAGTCGATAGCGGCCTAAGCCTTGCACATCGACCAGCATGGTGTGCCCGCCCGACACGAGTAAGGCTAGGAAGGGGAAGGCGAGGTCCGGGTGTTCCATCATTGGAACGAGTAGGTGCCCTTCCATGTGGTGTACCGCGATGGCGGGAATGTTTAAGGCCCACGCCATGCTACGGCCAACCGAGGCGCCGACCAACAGTGCACCGACTAAGCCAGGGCCAGCCGTGTAGGCGATGCCGTCGATGTCATTTATTGACAATGAGCACTGATCGAGCAAGGCGCGGATTAACGGGAGTGTTTTGCGGACATGGTCGCGCGAGGCGAGTTCGGGTACAACACCGCCGTATTCAGCGTGAAGTTCGACTTGGCTGAACAGTTGGTGGCCCAACAAGCCGAGTTTGCCGTCATAAATGGCGACAGCGGTTTCGTCGCAGGAAGTTTCGATGCCAAGCACGCGCATAGGGTAAAGTCCGAAAAAGCGATGAAATTGTGGATCTTAGGCACGATGTGGATGGTACCGCCTTTGAGAATATTGCGAAACCTGTCAGTTCGGGTTTGCGTTGGCGTTAGCAGTCCGGTAAAATCCGCCGTTCTTTACGCCTGATCTGGGTTGAGGGTACAGAAATCATGTCTCTGTGCTCGGTCGAGGGGTATATCCGGTTAATTTTGAGTGGCGCCGACATGGGTGTCACGTATTCATTGAGGTAGATTCACGCAATGCCAATGGTCAAATTGAGAGAGAGCGAACCCTTTGATGTCGCTTTGCGCCGTTTCAAGCGCGCTTGCGAAAAAGCTGGGGTTTTGTCTGAAGTTCGTCGTCGCGAGTTTTATGAAAAGCCCACCCAAGTTCGCAAACGTAAGCAAGCGGCCGCTGTGAAGCGCCAGCTTAAGCGTTCGTCGCGTGACTCTATGCGTGGCAAAGTGCGCGGCCGAATTTCACGCTCGCCTCGTCCAGAAGCAGCAACGACACGTGGCGGCGCCCGTGGCCGTGGCGGTCCTTCGCGCGATTAATTGACAGTTGCATTGCGCGCCGTTTAACGGCGCGAGTTCTTTTTTGGACGGAGTGGGCGCTCGGTTATGACAACACTCAAAGAGCAGCTTCAGGAAGCGATGAAAAGTGCGATGCGGGCCAAAAGCACGCAGCGTCTTGGCGTTATTCGTTTGGTCAATGCGGCAATCAAGCAGCGTGAAGTTGACGAGCGCATCGAATTGACCGATGCGGACGTTATTGCTGCCATCGATAAAATGATTAAGCAGCGGCGGGAATCCATTGCCCAGTTTGAAGCGGGTGGGCGTGCAGATCTCGTCGCCATCGAAGTGGCTGAAATTGAAGTTCTTAAAGAATTCATGCCTACGCCCTTAAGTGAAGCGGAAATTGCGCAGGCGGTTGACGAAGCGGTAGCCAGTGTCGGTGCTACGTCCATTAAAGATATGGGCAAGGTCATGGGGATGTTGCAGGCCAAGCTCAAGGGGCGCGCCGACATGGGTGCAGTGAGCAATAAGATTAAAGCCCGACTGAGTTAAGACTTAGGTTTGGCGTCAAGGCGCTGATAAACGCGCAGTATTGGGGTTAGGGGCGGCTCATGGGCGATAAGATTCCCCAAGAGTTTATTGATGACCTGCTGTCGCGCGTTGATATTGTCAGCGTTATTGATGCACGCGTTCCGTTAAAAAAAGCGGGCAACTCACATAAAGGCCTGTGCCCGTTCCATTCTGAAAAAACACCCTCATTTAACGTAAGTAGTCAGAAGCAGTTCTATCATTGCTTTGGTTGCGGCGTGAGTGGCAATGCGATTGGCTTTCTGATGGAACATGATCGCCTGGGTTTTCGCGAGGCGGTGGAAGAATTGGCGGGTTTGGTTGGCATACGCTTGCCGACGGCCCATGAAGTGGATCCAAGCAAGCAGCGCAGTCTTGCTGAGCTTTATACGCAGCTTGAAACGGTTGCACGGCATTACCGGCATCAACTAAAGCATCATCCTGAGCACCAACGTGCGATTGATTATTTGAAGTCTCGCGGGCTGAGTGGTGAGGTTGCGGCGGAGTACGAAATTGGCTTCGCGCCCCCCGGTTGGAACGGGCTTAGAGAAAAATTTGGTGACCGCTCGACGACAGTCAAAGCGCTGGCCGACGGCGGGATGCTGGTTTCCAAAGATGACGGCGAGCAGGAAGACCGCAATTGGTATGACCGATTTCGGGATCGTATCATGTTCCCAATACGTGATAAACGTGGGCGTGTTGTTGGTTTCGGCGGGCGGGTGTTGGGCGAGGGTACGCCGAAATATTTGAATTCGCCAGAGACCGAGATATTTCACAAAGGACGTGAACTTTACGGCTTGTACCAAGCACGCAAAGCTCAGCGAGAATTTGCGCGTATTGTGGTGGTCGAAGGCTACATGGACGT
>JANOTC010000689.1:0-2892 GCA_031416175.1 Gammaproteobacteria bacterium | reverse complement strand
CTTCGTGAAATAAATGCGTCGCACTGTGTAAGAACATATCAATGGGAGCGAGCACACGGGCGCCCGCAATCTTCGACGGACAGGCATTCTCTAGTAACTTCGCCGGGTTCGGCTTTAGGCGGGCGGTGTCTGGCAAAATGTTATGATGCAAATCCATCACCGTGCCACGCTTCAGATGACGCATCGGCGGAATTTCATGCATCCAACGGCGATAATAGCGCTGATCATACGTGTCCATGTCGGACGACAACCAGCCATGCAACAAAAACGCACGCTCGGCGTGTTCAATGACTTCGCGCGCAACTAATACATCAACATCGCCGAAGAGTCGACCCCGCGCCACCGGCAATTCCAACGCCACATACGCGGCACCTTTGAGCAAAACCGGCTCGATCTCCGCGCTACGCAATGCCTCAACGATGCAGTCCACTTCCCATTGCACGGCACTGACTTGCTTCGCGGCCAATTGACGTGCCGAAATCAATTGCTGTTGAACGCCTGCCGATAATTTACTCACACATTGCTGCGTTTCCATCAGGACATGTAAATGTGCCAATAAATCCGCATGACGCGCCTGGCGCAATAACAAGTCCCATTGCGACTGAGTCAAGGCCATCGCCGTGCTTGGGTCGCGCAGAATCAGCACTAACAAAGGCCATTGTTTCGCCATCGACCTAATCTAACTCCGCAAACACACGAATCGCGTCATCGAGGTCGCTGTACACAAAATCGTAGCAGGCACAACGATCAATCAAATCGGCCAACGCAGTAAAACCTTTTTGATGCAGCACGCTGTAATTAAACGAATTCGCTGCAACCTGCATAAAGGCATCGCCTTTATTGTGGGGGGTCAATTGCGATTTCGCGCCCGCTTCGTAACGGGGGAAGATTAACCAGCGCGGCAGTGCCCGCTCCTGCGCGCGGCGAATACTGTCCAGCGAGGCCGCCATGTGCGTTACCGTGCCCTTCGTGGTGTCGGTAACGGGCGGCCCAAACGTCGCGTCGGGCGCAAACGCCTGCATAACCGTTATTGATTGGTTTTTTAAGCTAACAGGTCGCGGAAACGGAACAACCTGACCATCCAATGGATCAATGATCGCTAGCTCATCGGACAAGAGTCGCCAACCGCGACGCGTCAGTCCACCGCAAAGCGTGCTTTTTCCCGAGCCCGACGGTGCAGGCATGACCAAGGCTCGGCCATTTTTTTCTAATACCGCCGAATGCACAATTAAAAAGCAGTGCATGTGATTGGCCACACACCAATTGAGACCCCACTCAAAAAACGCGAACGCCTGCGCTTGCGGTAAAGGCTTAAATGGCCGACGCTCATCGAAATAGAATTCGACCTGCGGCCGATACCAGCCACGTACGCCGGGCGGTGGGTCAACACGCACATGGAAATCATAGAAGTCGTCATCGCCACAGCGCGGGTAGTCTGCATAAAGCGCGGCGATCCCGGTCGCCACCGATTCAATGCGCGAGGTAAGCCTAACGTGAAAAGGTCCAATTTTGAGGCCGAGACCAGTACGCACTTGGCTTGGTTCGATAGATGCGCTCACAACGGAACACGTCGAACGAGGTTCTTTGTTTCTAATGCGGCAAGCAAGGTGGCCAGATGCGCGCGCGCTGCCACCTGTTCCTCTGCTGAGAATCCATCCGTTAACTGAGTGACCAGGACATCCATCGAAATGGGTTCGACCGAGAGCGCTGTTAAAACGCTCGACGCGATCGTATCAATGAGATGGGTATCGCCCGATGCGGGGTCAAATAGCACGCATTCTTCACCCCAGCAGCGTACAAGGGGATCGGATCGACTTGGCAAAGCCCAATTAAACAACTGTTCCATGTCAGCTTGACCAAGAAAGGGGGCTAAGTCTACGCCCACAGGCGGCCAATGCAAAAGCTGCACCGGATATTTTCTTCTGATGCTATCGGCTGGCTATAGAAGCAGCCAATGGCCGACGGCTTGAGCCGTCGGCATCAATAAAAGAGACTAGCCTTTGCCGTTTAAATATTCAAAAGCGAGCCTTAGCTCCACAGCATGGTTGCCGTACGCGTAAGCCTTGAACAAGGCAACCACCTCGTCAGAGCTGTAGCCGTAACCCGCTTTGCCAAAACGGCATGAATTCAACAGGGCCGCAACCGTGTGCGCACCTAACAAATATCTGTCGTCCTTACCAAAGTCCTGTATGACCTTCAACATGTTTTCGGTACCAAACATGTTTCCGTAAAACGTCGGGTGGAACTTGGTCCCAGGCTTTATTTCAGACGTAAGATAAAAGCAATTTTTCCACTCCGATGGACGCTGGCCCCAATACTCTGGAGTCAGACCCTTGTAATTAGGGTTCTCACAACTCTTGCTGCCGGCCGCTGACATATTTCCCGACAACTGCCCAGAAACCGAACACGGGTTGTTAATCGCGGCCAGCGACGGCTTGCTAGCAAGCGTCAAAATGACCGGCGCGCCAACCATCACGGCCCGCGCTAACGCCCTTCGACCCTGATTAATACTAACGGGCGTAGTGTCTGAATTTTTGACACCGTTCGTGTTCGACTCGCCCGCGTTAAATTTGCTATTTTCGCTCATTTGTCAAACTCCCGTGTCAACCCCAAGTAGTTTCAGTCGCGATAACACGAAACGTCCGTTGGCAAGTTGTTCTAATTAAAATATCACAACATCGAAAGCAATAATTAGGCCATCGTTAAAAACGCATTGATTATTAAGAGCATTTTAAGTGCACGCACGAAACTGGCGCATAGATTGCGACAATTTGTAAATTTTTTCGACACCTGCAAAACCTAAAATGCAATCCTTCATAAGAAACTATAACTATCCATACAAGGCATATCGACTCAAAACCGGAAACGACTAGACCCATTGTCAACTTTTCC
>JANOTC010000688.1:0-10243 GCA_031416175.1 Gammaproteobacteria bacterium | reverse complement strand
GGGAAACGGCCACTGCCGCCATGGAGATGGGATTTTATATTTCCTTTTCAGGTATTGTTACATTCAAAACAGCCGAGTCGTTGCGCGAAGTGGCGAAACGGATGCCGTCAGAGCGGATTTTGGTTGAAACCGATTGTCCTTATCTGGCGCCCTTGCCGCATCGCGGTGCGCAAAATCAACCGGCTTATGTGCGCTTAGTTGCGCAACGTGTGGCGGAGGTGCGTGGTGAAAGTTTAGAGCAAGTGGCGGCGTATTCTACCGCGAATTTCGAACGCCTATTTCGGGCGGGCTTGTGTTAGGCCGCCATCACGCAACTATACCTGCGCTTTTGTCGATGACTTGAAGACGCGCCCGTCGTTGGGCACGTCTCAAGTCATTGCTTGCTTCTGTGGAGTTTGGCCTATACCTTCCCTTGTAACTGCAAAACGATGGCTGGATTTTCCAGAGTCGAAATATCCTGAGTGATTTCTTCTCCTTTTGCGACAGAACGCAACAAGCGTCGCATGATTTTCCCGGAGCGTGTTTTCGGAAGATTGTCGGCGTAACGTATGTCATCGGGCCGTGCGATGGCGCCAATTTGCTCTGTGACCCAGCTGCGTAATTCCTTAGTCAATACAGGATCAATGCCACCCGGTGGACGTTCTCCACGTAGCACCACAAACGCGAGTATGGATTCACCTTTAATCTCATCTGGCCGTCCCACCACCGCCGCTTCCGCCACGCGGGGATGGGCTACTAACGCGGATTCGATTTCCATGGTGCCTAGGCGATGGCCAGATACATTGAGTACATCGTCGACGCGGCCCATGATCCAGAAATAGCCATCGGCATCGCGCCGGGCGCTATCACCGGCAAGATAGTAGCGACCACCAAATTCACCCCAATAGGTTTTGCGATATCGCGCTTCATCACCCCAAATGGTGCGCAGCATGGATGGCCAGGGCTTTTTGATGACCAAAAAGCCACCTTGGTTGGGGCTCGTAACAGGGTTGCCGTCTTGGTCCACCACATCGGCATCAATGCCGGGAAGCGCAAAGGTGCAGGAGCCGGGTTTGGTGGAAACCGCGCCAGGGATAGGCGCAATCATGTGACAGCCTGTTTCAGTTTGCCACCAGGTGTCCACAATGGGGCAGCGTTCTTTGCCGATAACGCGGTGATACCACATCCAGGCTTCAGGATTGATCGGTTCGCCGACGGAGCCAAGTAGGCGCAATGAGGATAAATCATAGCTGTTAGGAAAGGCATCGCCCAGTTTCATTAAGGCGCGAATGGCGGTCGGCGCTGTGTAGAAAATCGTCGCCTTGTGATCTTGTATGATTTTCCAGAAACGGCCTGCGCTGGGTACGGTGGGTGCGCCCTCAAACATGAGCATGGTTGCGCCAACGGCAAGCGGGCCATACGCCACATAACTATGGCCGGTTACCCAACCGACATCGGCAGTACACCAGAATACGTCGCTATCTTGGATGTCGAATACCCAGCGCATGGTCGTAATCGCACCTAACAGGTATCCGCCGCTGGAGTGTTGAATGCCTTTTGGCTTTCCGGTGGAGCCCGAGGTGTAAAGCAGAAATAACGGGTGTTCCGCACTCACCCAAACGGGTTCGCATTCTGCGCTTTGTTTTTCGATCAGGTCATGCCACCAAACATCTCGATGCGCATTCCAACTGACAGCGTTTGCGCTGCGTTTGTACACAACGACTTTTTCTACACTCGGGCAACCTGCTGCTGTGGCCTTATCGGCAGCGGCTTTGAGTTCGATAATTTTTCCGCCACGGTGGCCGCCATCGGCGGTGATAATCAGTTTTGCGCCCGCGTCTTCCACCCGGTCACGCAGAGATTCGGCAGAAAAACCACCGAAAACAACGGAGTGGATTGCGCCAATGCGGGCGCACGCTTGCATTGCAATGACGGCTTCTGGAATCATCGGCATGTAAATGACGACGCGGTCGCCACTAATGACTCCCAACGATTTCAGCCCGTTGGCGAAACGACATACGTGCGCATGTAGTTCACGGTAGCTGTAACGCTGCACATCACCGGGTTCGCCTTCAAAAATGATGGCGGTTTTGTCGCCATGTTTGGCCAATTGACGATCTAAACAATTGTAGGAAACGTTGAGCGTTCCGTCTTCAAACCAGCGGTAATGCGGGGCGTGCGTGCTGTCCAGCACAGTCGTAAACGGTTGTTGCCAGGTAATCTCGGCACGGGCAAGGTCGGCCCAAAATTCCTCATTGTTAGCTTTAGCTTTGTTGCTGAGTGCCGCTAACGCCGCAAGGCTCTTGATATTGGCATGTTGGGAAAAGTCGGGGCTGGGTGAGAAAAGGCGGGTTTCAATCAGAGTGGAATCAATGTTCTCAGCCATAGTCTCACGTCCCTCATATGTAAAGTTGTGCGCATTATAACAAGCCTGGTATCGTGCTTGCTATTATGTGTCGGACGACTTTATTCCGTGCTACGTTTATTTATTCTTACTGCGCGCATTTAATGTGACGCGACACTTTTGGTGGAATTCGGAATGGAATTGAACGCTGACTTTGTCCATCGGTTGAGCGGGCTGCGTAGCGCGTTCGGCGACCAGTTAGAGTCAAAGTTCCTTGATCTCAATGTGCGCTGGCGGCAGTGGGTGGCTGATCCTAAGCAAGCCGGTTTGCTGGTGGATATGCGTCGGGCCGCCCATAGTTTGGTGGGCGGCGGCGCCACCTTTGGTTTTCCGGCTATTAGTGATCGCGCGCGTGTGTTAGAAACGTTTGTCAAAAGCGTTATCGCCGCGAATGAATCACCTGATAGTGA
This sequence comes from Gammaproteobacteria bacterium, assembly GCA_031416175.1. Taxonomy (GTDB): domain Bacteria; phylum Pseudomonadota; class Gammaproteobacteria; order S012-40; family S012-40; genus JANOTC01. The sequence continues at coordinate 7,450 of JANOTC010000688.1, read as the reverse complement.
AATCGACGCGAACTTTCGATTTCTATTTGGCGAACTCATGGCCGCGCGCGATCTTCCCTCGCTTGACCCGGAAACGTGGGTCAAATCTCAAATTGAAGATGTTCCGGACTCTCCCTCGAATGAACCCAATGAGGTGTCCCCTCGTGTGTTTATTATCGACGCTGACCCTGATTCCGGATCGAACTTAAGCGCGCAACTTTCGCATTTTGGTTACACGATGAGCCACTTCACAGGGTTGAATGACGCGGAGGTTGCGCTGCGCGAGGTGACGCCGTCCGCAATCATCTTGGAAATGGAGCTACCGGAAGGGAGTAGCGCGGAATTCGTGGCCAACCGACTAAGTAACTTGCTGGCGGGTGTGCCCGTGTTTTTTTGGTCGCGTGATGTGAGTTTTTCGCGTCGATTAGAGGCTGTCCGCGTAGGCTCGCGGGGGTTTTTTGCCAAGCCGGTTGATATTACGGCATTGGTTGATGCGTTGGATGTGGCAACGCATATCACCGTGGACGAACCGCTACGCGTGCTAATCGTGGATGATTCTCCCGCGATCTTAAATTACCATGCGGCGATACTAGACGCGGCGGGAATGAAAACGCATGTGTTGAGCAACCCGCTTAAAACGCTTGAGGCGTTACACGATTGTGATCCCGATTTGATGTTATGTGACCTGTACATGCCTGAGTGTTCAGGTTTTGAGTTGGCGCGTGTGGTGCGGCAGGAAGCAAACTACAACACGCTGCCCATTGTGTTCCTGTCCGTTGAAGAAAGTTATGACAAGCATTTAGTTGGCCTCAAAGAAGGCGGTGATGATTTTTTGGTTAAGCCAATGAAGCCATCCCATTTAGTGGCAGCGGTTGTTAGTCGAGCCAATCGGGCGCGGATGCTACACAGTTTGGTAAGCAAAGACAGTTTAACCGGGCTATTGAATCACACGGCCATCAAAGAGCGTTTAACCGTCGAAATTTCGCGCGCCGCTCGGCAAAGTTCGCGGCTATGTGCGGTGATGATTGATTTGGATCACTTTAAAGACGTAAACGATCAATTTGGCCATTCAGCCGGTGATCGGGTGATCAAAAGTCTTGCCCGCTTGTTATATCAGCGCTTGCGTCATTCGGACATTGTGGGGCGCTACGGCGGGGAAGAGTTTGCGGTTGTTTTATTCGATGCCTCCCCCGAACAAGCGTTTATTGTGTTGGAAGAAGTTCGGCAGAGTTTTGCGCAATTGATCCATCTCACCAATGATGGCGCCACTTTTAAGGCGACACTTAGTGCGGGAATCGCGTCGTATCCAAGCTATAAGAATTTGGGCGATTTGCTGGGTGCGGCGGATCGTGCTCTCTATCTCGCCAAAGCAGACGGGCGCAATCGCGTTGCTCTGATCGCATAACCGCGCAAGGCATGCCCATCAGGTATAATTAGGAAAAGTGGTCATGTGATCACGTCATATTTCTATGGGTGGGGTTAGGAGCGTTATGTTTGATCCTGAGTGCCGCCGATGTCCGCGTTTAGCTACCTTCCTTGATTCGGTCAAAGCCGACCATCCTACGTATTTTGCTGCGCCCGTGCCGCCGTTTGGCGATCCTTCTGCGCGGTTGCTCATTGTTGGCTTAGCGCCCGGAATGCACGGTGCTAATCGCAGTGGTCGGCCGTTTACGGGCGATTTTGCCGGTATTCTGCTTTACCAGACGTTGTTTGAATTCGGCTTTGCCAGCGCGTCGGTTTCTGTGTCAGCGACTGACGGTCTAGTTTTGACAAATTGTCGGATTACCAATGCCGTCAAATGTTTGCCGCCGCAGAATAAGCCCGAGCCAGCGGAAATACGTGAGTGCAATGATTTCTTGCGTCAAGAATTGGCTGCTTTCCCCTCGGGTGGCGTAATTTTGGCGCTGGGCACCATCGCGCACCAAGCCGTGTTGCGAGCGCTTGGTTTGCGCGTGGCGGACTATTCTTTTGCCCATAACGTGAAACATAATTTGCCGGATGGGCGTTGCTTAGTCGATTCCTATCATTGCAGCCGCTACAACACCCAAACTAAGCGTCTAACCGAAGATATGTTTCGTGCGGTGTTCCTTACGGCTCGCGAAATCTTGGACGAAGCGGCGTGAATAGCCTTGACGCTGAATTGGATGTTGACGCTGACGCTGACATTACGCTTGGCGTAGACGTTGATTCGGCATTTGACGCTAAGGCGTTTTTGCGTACGCTGACGTCGAAACCTGGTGTTTATCGTATGTATAACGTAGCTGGCGACGTTATTTACGTTGGCAAAGCGCGCAATCTGAAAAAGCGCGTGGCGAGTTATTTTACCCGCGCCGATCAAACCGCGAAAACACGGGCCATGGTGTCGTTAATTGCGCACATTGAAGTGGTGGTCACTAACACCGAAAATGAAGCGCTCATTCTCGAAAATAATTTAATCAAGTCACTCAAGCCCGTCTATAACATTCTTTATCGCGACGATAAGAGTTACCCGTATATTCATCTTTCTGGCGACGGCGATTTTCCGCGATTGAGTTATTACCGTGGGGGGCGCAAAGAAGCAGGTCGATTTTTTGGACCGTATCCAAGTGCGTCATCGGCACGCGAGAGTTTGAATCTATTGCAGAAGCTATTTCCCGTGCGTCAGTGCGAGGACAATTATTACAAGAATCGCACACGGCCCTGCCTGCAATATCAAATCAAACGCTGCACCGCGCCCTGTGTTGGGCTTGTTAAGGCGGCCGATTATCAAAACGATGTGCGCCATGCCGTAATGTTTCTCGAAGGCAAGAATAATGTTGTCATCGACGAGCTAGCGAACAAAATGGAAGCGGCGGCCGAGGTGCTGGATTTTGAAACGGCAGCGAAATGCCGCGATCAAATCAGCGCCTTGCGCACGGTGCAAGAACACCAATATGTAACAGGAGAAAATGGCGACGTAGACGTGATCGCCGCCGTGAGCAACGATTCTTTTGGCTGCGTGCAAGTGTTTTTCATTCGTGGTGGCAATAATCTGGGTAATAAAACTTTCTTTCCGAAACATGTGGAAGACGCCGGGGTGCCCGACATGTTGGCGGCCTTCATTGCACAATATTATTTAGATCGCGATAGCGCTAATGCGGTTCCGGCGGAAATTTTGACTAACGCAGAACCGGCAGAACGGGAGTTACTTGAACTGACGTTGGCTGAACAATGCGGACGAAAAATCCAAATCAGCGACCGTTTGCGCGGTGATCGACAGCGTTGGGTAGACTTGGCAATGACCAATGCCCGCACCGCCCTTGACGCGCATGTGGCAGGAAAAGCGACGCTGCAAAGGCGATTTCGCGCACTGGCCGATGTATTAGAAATGACGCAGGTGCCTAAGCGCATCGAGTGTTTTGATATTAGCCACACCATGGGCGAGGCGACAGTGGCAAGCTGCGTGGTTTTCGATGTCAACGGCCCGTTAAAATCCGACTATCGACGCTTTAATATCGAAGGCATTACCCCCGGCGATGATTACGCGGCAATGCATCAAGCCTTGGAGCGACGCTTCAAACGGCTCAAGGCGGGCGAGGGTAAAACGCCCGACGTGTTGCTCATAGATGGCGGTCGCAACCAGCTTGCGCAAGCCGAAACCGTGTTGACGGCGCTGAACGTGACGGGTGTATTGGCAATAGGCGTGGCGAAAGGCCCCGAGCGAAAGGCAGGGCTTGAAACGCTGTTCTTGTCCGGGCGGGAGCTGCCCTTTATACTGCCAGCCGATTCGCCTGCGTTGAATCTGATTCAGCATGTGCGTGACGAAGCGCATCGCTTTGCGGTGTATGGGCATCGTCAGCGCCGGGCTAAGGCACGGCAAACGTCTACGTTGGAAGCTATTCCTGGTCTAGGGCCGAAACGTCGCCAGCAATTGCTTCGGCAATTTGGCGGGCTACAAGGCGTGGCGCGGGCCGGCGTGGAAGATTTGTCTCGCATCAAAGGGATAAGCAAGGAGCTCGCGCAGCGAATCTATGAAGTGTTTCACTCGGGTTGACCATGAATTATGACTAGCATTCCGACTCTGTTAACGTGGGCGCGCATCGCCCTTATCCCGGTGTTCATTCTGGTTTTTTATCTTCCAGTGAGCTGGGCCAACGACGCCTCGGTGATGGTGTTCGTGTTGGCCGCGATTACCGATTGGTTGGACGGCTATCTCGCCCGTCGCCTCGATCAAGCCTCCGCCTTCGGCGCGTTTTTGGACCCGGTCGCCGATAAACTCATTGTTGCCGCCGCCTTGGTGTTATTGGTGCAAGCGCATCCCACCCCTTGGATGGCCGTGCCTGCGTTGGTGATTATTGGGCGTGAAATTGCGGTGTCGTCGTTACGTGAGTGGATGGCGGCATTGGGTGATCGCGCGCGCGTGGCGGTGTCGATGATTGGGAAAGTCAAAACCACTGTGCAAATGATTGCGTTGATTTTGTTGCTTTATCGCGATCCGATTGGACCGATTCCAGTTTATGATCTTGGGCTGGTGTTGCTTTATATTGCGGCGATACTGACGTTGTGGTCGATGGCGGTGTATTTAAGGGCAGCTTGGCCGCATATGAAGTGAGGGTGGTGGCGATTTATTGACGCTCAGTGGATCGCTTGCTATACTTGTATCGCATTGGGCGAGAACAGGAGTTTCTATGGCTATCTCGATTCGGTTACCTAGCGACGTGGAAGCAAGGCTACAAAACTTAGCCACCCTGACGGGGCGGAGCAAGACCTTCTACGTCACTGAGGCGATTGTCGAACATTTGGATGACCTCGAAGACTTGTACTTGGCTGAGCGCCGGTTGATAGATGTCCGTGCAGGCCGGAGCGCGACCCACACCTTAGAGGATGTGGAGCGCGACCTTGGCTTGGCGGATTGAGTTCGACGATGCGGCTAAGAAGGAGTTGGCCAGCTTGGATAGGCAAGTTGCCCGCCGCATCACTACATTCCTACGTGAACGTGTGGCTCCGCTAGACGATCCTCGCGCCATTGGTGAGGCCCTAAAGGGTTCGCGGCTTGGCGAATTTTGGAAATATCGCGTTGGCGATTACCGCATTATCTCCAACCTCGAAGACGGTACTCTACGAATTCTGGTAGTGAAGATTGGCCACCGCCGTGCGGTGTACCGCTAGTCAATGGGTATGCTGGCGAGACTTTTTTTGCGCGCAACTTAACCCGCCTGCCCAATTTTAGATATTGAAAAGTGTATCGGGATTGGAGGGACATTGTGCTTGTAAAAATCCGCATTGCAGCCTAAATTTATGCCTATTCATTTGAACCATTCATGGAGGAGAGGTGATTATGGTGGGTACCACCAAAAAGTCAGTGGCGATAAGAAAGGCGACGGCATCCGTTAAGAAGTCTGCGACTACCCGCGCAAAGCGTCCGGCGGCTAAGCGCGCGACGCGTAAAGTCATTGTCCTGGTCGCAACGCGAAAGGGTGCATGGTTATTACACAGCGACGCTGCACGTAAATCATGGCGTGTTGACGGACCACACTTTCTCGGTCACATCATTAATCACTTAGTGCTTGATCCCCGCGACGGGCGAACGCTGCTCGCGGCGGCAAAAACAGGACACCTGGGTCCGACTATATTTCGCTCGACCGATTTCGGTAAAACCTGGGCAGAAGCGACTCGACCGCCCGCATTTGCAAAGGCTCCTGAAGGCGAGGCAGGTCGCAGTGTCGATCACACTTTCTGGTTAACTCCTGCGCATGCGAACGAGCCTGACGTATGGTATGCAGGCACGTCACCGCAAGGTTTGTTCCGCTCTAACGATGGCGGTGTTACCTGGGAGCCATTCTCTATCGTGAACGACGATCCGCAATACCGTGCTTGGATGGGCAGTGCGCAAGACGGCACGCCTGACGGACCCAAGTTGCATTCCGTTATTGTTGATCCGCGTGATCCGGCGCATTTGTATTTCAGCATGTCGGGTGGCGGTGTGCATGAATCGCTCGATGGTGGGCGTAGTTTCTCAACGCTTATTAAGGGCATGGAAGTGGTGGGAGGATTTGATCCAGCCAACGTCATGTTCCACGATCCACATTGCGTGCGCATGTGCCCAAGCAATCCGGATCGCTTGTACCAGCAAAATCACTGCGGCATCTACCGCCTCGACCGCCCGTCTGACACATGGACGCGCATCGGCAATAACATGCCCAAGCGTGTTGGCGATATCGGATTTCCTATTGTCGTGCACCCGCGCGATGATGATACGGCGTGGGTGTTCCCGATGGACGGTCAAACCGTGTGGCCGCGCACTAGCCCAGACGGAAAGCCCTCCGTATATGTCACGCACAATGGCGGAAAGCGTTGGCAGCGTCTTGACGTCGGTCTGCCAGAAAGCCAAGCGTGGTGGACAGTGAAGCGTCAATCCATGACCGCTGACACACAGGATACGGTGGGTCTTTATTTTGGCACCACCAGTGGCGAACTGTGGATGAGTCGTAATGAAGGCGCGCGCTGGGTTTGTATCGCGCGGAACCTGCCCGAAATTTATTCGGTGGAAGTGGCCGAGTTGTGATTTATGAAGGTCTTGATTCCCAGTTCACTTAATTCGTATACCCACGCCGCCGAGGTTGAGGCCTCGGGCGCGACACTCGCAGAGTTGTTAATTGATCTTGATCGTCAATTTCCGGGATTGAGATTTCGGGTGATTGACGAGCAGGATCAAATGCGCGGGCACATGCGTTTTTTTGTTAATGGCGAGCAAGTGTTTGGTATTGGCCACCTATTGAAGCCGACTGATTCGGTGTATCTCGTGCAGGCTTTGAGCGGCGGATAAGGATACGGCAGATCGGTTGCCCAATTATTCGTGCGCGGCACTTGACAGAATATCTTGGTGAAGTAGAATACGCGCCGTACTTGGGGACGCTTAAACGCCTCGGTACACGCCACATATTATGCGGGAATAGCTCAGTGGTAGAGCACAACCTTGCCAAGGTTGGGGTCGCGAGTTCGAATCTCGTTTCCCGCTCCAAATTTAGAACCTCGGCTGGCGAGCCGGGGTTTTTTGGTTTATAGTCCGGTGAATCGCCGGATCAACGATTTGGCTGAGTGACAGAGTGGTTATGTAGCGGCCTGCAAAGCCGTCTACCTCGGTTCGATTCCGGGCTCAGCCTCCATTTTCTCCCCCCTGTCGGGTTCAATGTTATCCAGTTGTACTTTTGCCTTCCGATGTAGCTTAGGGTTTTGCAGGTAGGCCATTAATATCATTCGTCGATTAGCATCAATTTCCTGAAGCAGACGAAAATTTTGTTCCGCTGTCATAGCTCCTCCGCCTGAATTTTTCGCAACTCTTCAATATCGATCACATCTTTGCTGCGCCCTGTTCCTGTTTTCATGATGATCAGATGCTCTATTGAAGCGATAGGAACCTTCAAAGGACCAATGTCAATAATGGTTGCGTCGCGCCGAAGATCCGAATACGAGACCACCGGTTTGACCAGCACATCAATCACCGTTGCCAATG
>JANOTC010000687.1:0-4181 GCA_031416175.1 Gammaproteobacteria bacterium | reverse complement strand
GGACCTAGCGGTTTTTTCAGTGGCGTAGGAACCGTGTTATTCAACATGACAGTCAATCCCGTTACGGGCAAGGTGTATGTCTCTAACACTGAATCGCTAAACTTGCGCCGATTTGAAGGCCCAGGCGCACGCCTTGGCCGTGATCATACGGTCCAAGGCCATTTCGTTGAAAGTCGCGTTTCCGTGCTTAGTAACACTGGCGTGCAAGCACGCCATCTAAACAAGCACATTAACTATGACGTGTGCTGCGCGCCAACACCAAACGCGGAAAATGCGAAGAGCTTGGCACAACCGACCAACATGGCAGTCACGCGCGACGGCAAAATGCTTTATGTGGCGGCTTTCGGTTCGTCGAAAATAGGCGTATTCAAAACTGCCGAGCTAGAAGCAGACAGTTTCGTACCCAACACTAACAATCAAATCACTGTTAGTGGGGGCGGACCGGCAGGCTTGGCATTGGATGAATCGCATGGGCGCCTGTATGTGTTAACACGCTTCGACAATAGCATTTCGATTGTCGATTTAAAGAAAAAACGTGAAATCGCTCATGTCGCGATGTTCAACCCAGAACCAAAAAGCATCGTCAATGGTCGACGTTTTCTTTACGATGCCGCGTTAACATCCAGCCATGGTGACTCCTCGTGCGCGAGCTGCCATATAGCCGGTGACGCTGACAGTTTAGCCTGGGATTTAGGCAATCCGGATGAGACTACAATAAATAATCCTGGGCCCTTTGCCCTTGGGCCCACTTTCCCAAGTGCGTTTGGAGGCATCTCGGCTCCCAACCCACACTTTCGTGCGCTCAAGGGGCCAATGACAACGCAAAGTCTACGCGGCATGGCCAATCACGGCCCTATGCACTGGCGTGGTGATCGCACGGGCGGCAACGACGAACCCAGCGCGCAACCGGATAGCGGCGCCTTTAGCGAAGTGCGTGCGTTCGAGAAATTTAACGTGGCCTTCCCTGGCTTGCTAGGCAGAAGCGAAGTATTGACCGATCCAGAAATTAAGGCATTTACCGATTTCATATTACAAGTTACGTATCCACCGAACCCCATTCGAAAATTGGATAATTCGTTAACGCCGGACCAAGCGGCAGGCAAAGCGCTTTACTTCGGCAACATATCTGACACTTTTTTTAACTGCAACGTCTGCCACGTACTTGATTCAAAAGCTAACTCTGAATATGGTGTCGCCAAGCCTGGCTTTTTTGGAACAGATGGCCGTTATTCATTTGAAAATGAAGTCCAGTTCATGAAAGTTCCACACTTACGCAACATGTACCAAAAAGTAGGGATGTTTGGCATGGAAGCGAATGACTTTAATGTACCGGGCGACAACGGTTTCATGGGCGATCAAATTCGTGGCTTCGGATTCTTGCACGACGGCAGCAATGACACCTTGTTCCGCTTCCACGGTGCCACCGTGTTCGTTTTTAGACCGGTTGGCACACTGAGCCCGAGCGATACAGGGAACCCAGGTGGATTCTTTTTCCTGCCACCGAATCACCCGTTAGCCGACAGACTCAACCCTGTGGGCACGCAAATGCGCCGCCAATTCGAGCAATTCATGCTCGCATTTGACAGCAACATTGCACCTATCGTGGGCCAACAAATAACCTTGTCACTCGCCAATGCCAACATTGTCGGCCCGCGCATTGACTTGCTTATGTCACGCGCCGATGCGGGCGAATGTGAGTTAGTCGCCAAAATGCGCGTGGGAAAAAAAGAACGTGGTTATTTGTATGGAACTAGTAAGACGTTCAGAGCGGACCAGGCTGAGAAACGTGCGTTAAGCGATGCGGACTTGCGCTCGTTCAGCTACCTGAAAAATGCGCCTGTGACTTACACCTGCGCTCCGCTGGGGTCAGGATTGCGCATGGCGCTAGATCGCGATGAAGATGGCGTACTCAATGGTGACGAGAAGAAAGGTGATGATGAGTTAGAATCGTAAAATAAAGCGTAGTTGGTGCGTCGCCGGGAGTCGGCGACGCATTACAATTTGCTAAATATTTTTCTCCGCATCGACGTCGGCAATTGCCTGGTTCAGACGCTCCGCATTTTTCGGGCTAGCCATCAGGTAGGCCGTTTCTTCATAATAATTAAAGTCCTCCAGAGACATGACTACCGCCTGTTTGCCGTTTTGTCGAGTAATTAGAATGGGCACATGGTCATTATTGACCTTGTCCAGGGTGCTGGCTAGGTGTGCTCGAAAGTAAGAATAACTTATAGTGTACATAAACGACCTCAATGAGCAACAGCGTCGTTACTATTGAGCTGGCACGTGGCATTCACCCAGGAACCAATATTATGCGAATCAAAGCCAGGCTTGCTTTATTCGATCTTGACGTTTGAGCCAGTAGTGATAAGTTGTAGCGTCGGATCTTTACTAAGATTCCTAATTACCAAATTTTTCACTTGCGCATTTTCAAATGTATTTTTACCGATGAGCGAGAGCGAGTCGAACGTTAGTGACTCAATCTTCGCCCCTGCAAAATCACCGCTGGTGATTGAGCCACCTGTAATATGTAACGAATCGATGGTCGCGCCTGACACGTCAAAATTATTGAGTTTGCACTGATTTATTTCGACGTTATGCAGCTTGGTTTTATAGAGCATTAGCTGTTTCATCGGCTGGCAATTGCGGACAACCAGGTGATCAATTTGGGTGCGATGGAAGGGTGACTCAATTTTGCTGTTGTCGATTTGAAAATCTTTTATCTTCATTTCGATGAATCCAAAACCAAACTCACTGTCTTTAATCACGATTTCGTTCACGGTTCCTTTTTCGAAGCCGCCTCGCTTCGCAATTACGTTACTGAGTACCAACTTTTCGAGAATTGAGCGACTGAAATTAATTTCCTTGAGATCGCTTTTCTCGAAAGTGAGGGCTGATGGTAATTCAAGATCTGTGAAATCAACGTCCTTCAGTGTCGAATTCTTTATGGTCGCGACGAGCTGCCCCTCGCTCAAGCTGCTGCTTAGAACTTTCGAGTCGATGATTTCAATCGTACTTTCGACAACCTCATCAACGTTGATACCGTTAAATTTGCAACGAATAAAGCGCACTCGCTGCAATTTTGCCTTGTAAAAACTCGTGCTACGTAGTTCGACGTCTTCGAATGTCACATCGGTTAGAGTGGCTTGTTGAAAGTCTACACCTTGCATCAAGGATTTCTTGAACGTGACGTCACGTAACACACTATGATGCAGTTTCACGTCTTTCCATTCGGTATTTTCAAATTGTGCGCCAGGCAGCTTCGCGCCGCTGATGTCCCATCCGGAAATGACTACACTGGAAAGGTGCACTGCATGGCTAGATGCATAGGTGTTCAGTTTAACCACGTCTCGAAAGCGCTCTACCCATTCCGAAGAAAGCGAGGATTTCCCAAAAAGGTCTGCCATTACTGCACCTGTCATTAGAACTAAAATCAGAACCGCGCCGCCAAGTATTGAACGCCTAAGCATACTTATTCATCGCTCGTTTCGGATGTAGGCATGGGTCGGTTGTACGGGTAAAGCTTCTTGAAGTTTTTCTTGTACCACTTGAAATCGGGGATCTCCCCATGCTTCGCATGCCTCGCAATCGTATACCCACCCACCGACACTTCGACCATTCCTTCACCGTAGCCCTGCAATTTTGTGCGTGTCTTAATTTCAACCCGCATTAACCACGGCGAACCGAAGTTGTATTGGGAATAGCCCGTTTTTTTATCCAGATCGGTGTTAAATGAGATCGAAAGAAAAACAATTGGCGGATTCGTTGGCGCACGCTCGATCACTTCTTTTTTGAAATCTTGCCATTGCGCTTGCATTGACGCACGCAACACACGGCCTTCGCCCTGAACTCCGTCGAATGCGTATGAAGTCCACTGATCGCTCATGTACACAAACAACGTCAAATCACGTATGAATCGCTGGCCTGGCAGCTTCGCATTGAGTTCCAGTAAAAACTCGCTTTCCGTTTTTTTCTCATCGACGCCACTCTCAAACCGCAAAAACACCCGCTCATTAATCAAATCAAAATAATCCAACGCGACACAGAAGCGTGGCTGCGCACCTTGCACCCCTTTCGGAATTATACGCTGAATACTCGGTTCGCCATCCAGTGTTAGGATCGTGCCACTGGGCCAATCCAATCCGCAGTCGCCTAAACTTCCGGCATTTTTCTCATAGTGATTT
>JANOTC010000686.1:0-11489 GCA_031416175.1 Gammaproteobacteria bacterium | reverse complement strand
TCTCTTCACAGGCTTCGCGCCCTCCATCAGGCGCACCGGTATAGTACCTACGCAACCTATTTACCGCCCAAAGCACCGCGTTTTGTCAATACTGAGTCAATTAATCGGTAATCAACGGCCTCATCCCCGCCCATGAAGAAGTCACGGTCCGTATCAACCCTGATTTTCTCAATCGACTGAGACGTATGCTTTGCCATGATCGCATTCAGCCGGTCACGCGCGCGTAGAATTTCCTTGGTGTGAATCTCGAAATCCGCCGCTTGGCCCTGGAAACCACCCAAAGGCTGATGAATCATCATTCGTGAATGCGGCAAACAGTAACGCTTTTCCGGCGCCCCGCCACATAAGAGCAAGGCGCCCATGCTGGCCGCTTGACCAATACACAAGGTGCTAACGTCCGGCTTAATAAACTGCATGGTGTCGTAAATCGACAAGCCTGCCGTCACCGATCCGCCCGGGGAATTGATATAGAGGTGAATATCCTTATCCGGATTTTCCGACTCCAGAAACAGCAACTGAGCCACCACCAGGTTCGCCATGTGGTCTTCGACCTGGCCAACCAAGAAGATGATGCGCTCTTTGAGCAATCGGGAATAGATGTCGAACGCGCGTTCGCCACGCCCGGTCTGCTCGATGACCATCGGTACCAGACTCATCACTTCCGCCGCTCTTGTATTACTATTTGACATATCGGTCTACCAAGCCATTCCTTTAAGTTTTAGCCCGCGCGTTCGCTTCCCATAACCGCATCGAAATTGGTTACAGCATTCGTAACCTTGGCACGCGCCAAGACCCATTTCACCACTTCATCTTCTAGAACCATAGATTCGACTTCGCTCATACGGCTCTTATCTTGATAGTACCAATCAACCACCTCGTTAGGGTCATTATAGGCACTGGCGATCTTGGCAATCTCCTCTTTGACCTTTTCGCGATTTGGTTTCAAGGAGTTTTGCTTAATAAGTTCCGCGAGAATTAGCCCTAGAGCCACGCGTTTACGCGCACTGGCATCAAACTGGCCAGGCTGATAAGCAGCACCTTTAGGCACTACGCTACCCTGTGCACGCAACTGTTCGTTCATTTGCTCAGCCAAGCGTTCAGCTTCGCCCACAACCATTGCCGCCGGAACCGGAAATTCATGGGCATTCAACAAACGTTCCATGACCAGGTTTTTGGTTTTACTGTTCAGCGCGCGATCAAGTTCGCGCTGCATATTTTTGGTCACTTCCACGCGCAAAGCTGCGACACCGCCGGATTCAACGCCAAATAAGCTCAAGAACTCATCGTTTAACTCAGGCAGCACCGGCTCTTCAACGCGCAACACGGTGGCGACAAAACGCGCCGTTTTTCCGGCTAACACAGGTTGCTGATAGTTTTCCGGGAAAACCACATCGAATTCTTTCACTTGGCCAGGCGTAACACCTGTCAATTCGCTTTCAAAAGGAGCCAACATCTGTTTGGAGCCAAGAATCACCGGCATTTCCTTGCCTTCGCTGCCAGGGAAGGTCTCGCCACCCACGGTCGCCGCAAAGTCTACAACAACGCGATCTTCCACTTGCGATGGACGCGCGGTCTCTGTCCACGTACGGCGTTGCTTACGCAACTTTTCCAACATGTTGTCAATGTCTTGTTCCGTAATCGTCGCCACTGGCCGCTCGATTTCATACGTTGAGACGTCACCGATGACCACATCTGGGTAGACCTCAAAATGGGCAATGAATTCAACGCCCGTATTGACATCTAAACTTTTCGGCTCGAAACGCGGCATACTGGCTAGGCGTAGGCTTTCTTTTGCGGCCGCTTCACTGAAGCTAGACGCCATCAAATCGCCCAACACTTCTTGACGGACTTGCCCGCCATAACGGCGCTCAATGACGCTGATGGGGGCTTTTCCAGGACGGAAACCGTCCAAGCGGACCTTTCCAGCCATTGAGCGCAGGCGTTTACGAACTTCGTTTTCCACAGCGTCGGCTGGCAAGCCGATCGTCATGCGTCGACCAAGCCCTTCGGTGGATTCCACTGTTACCTGCATTGCGCTACCTCATCGATATTTCGGTTGACTTGCCCACCCCGACAACTCTACTCGGGTAGGCCATTAAATTGGTGCGAAAGAAGAGACTCGAACTCTCACAGGTTGCCCTACTGGAACCTAAATCCAGCGCGTATACCAATTTCGCCACTTTCGCAATTTTAGGCATTTCTCCGCCGATTATACTCAGCACACCGAGCGGCTGTAATCGTCGACCAACAAAAAAACCCGGCGCAGCGCGGCCGGGTTGGATGTATGGTGGGCCGTGTGGGATTCGAACCTACGACCTAAGGATTAAGAGTCCTCTGCTCTACCAACTGAGCTAACGGCCCCTGTCATTTCATCTACAACACACTTCTGAGTAAACGAATCCCTCAGAACGGGTGCAATAGACTAATAGCCAATGACACAAAACGCAAGACTTTCAATCGACTTTCGCGAAGAGAGCTTTAGATCGCGCTGATTTTTCATTTCCCGAAATTTCGCGTTGAACTTCCAAGGACAGATCAATTGTTCACAAAACAAATTGTTTGCAACGTTCGCCCACATGCGCAAGGACCCGTCAAGCTAGCCCGCTGCCCGGTATCGTAGCGAAACAATGGGGATGCAAAATTGTGTAGGGTCGTCACCACCAGGTGGCCGACGTCACCTGCCGCACAAGCCTGCCCCGCTTCGTCAACAATTTCAACGAGCACATTTTCCGCTTGGACATGCATCTGCTATGCTCACGCAAGTGAATCGCGCGCGCGATGTGTTGATTAATTTCAGTATATTTGAGCTCTAACAAACGACCACCCGCGCTGAGATTCAACGTGGCGACGACTTTTCCATGCGCCTCAGGAACGAACGGAAATCGCTGCCCAAGCTTGCTGCTAATAAGGCGGGATTAAGCTATCGGAACAAAAATAGCGTTGTCTCACATTTTTTGACATTCTCCCGCCGCGCGACTACGATTCCCACTTTCCTGCATAAGGAGGCATACGCTTGGAACTCGATTCACGCGTGATTAATATGGCGAAGACCAGTGAACTTGTCAGTTTTCAGTTTCATCTGGAAGGGCCGGCAGGGCGCTTGGAAGCGGTGATGTCCCGGTCACTTGTAGCCGACAGTCAGACCGCCGTTGGTGTGATTTGTCACCCGCACCCGCTGTACGATGGCAGCCTTCATAACAAAGTAACCCATACCTTAGCGCTCGCGTTCAATGACTTGGGCGTGCCTGCGTTCCGCTTTAATTTTCGCGGTGTTGGCGAGAGTGAAGGGCAATTCGACGGCGGCAAAGGCGAAATGATGGATTTGCTTGCCGTAGTGCGTGAGGCGGAGCAAATATTTCCTGACCGCGAACTGTGGTTGGCCGGATTCTCGTTTGGCGCGTATGTCGCGCTAAAAGCAAGTCAACACACGCCGTTGACACGTCTCATTACCGTTGCCCCGCCGGTCAATCTATTCGATTTTTCCAATATTCGGCGCCCACACTGCGAATGGCTCGTTGTTCAAGGCGAGCAAGACGACATCGTACCCACGGCAGACGTTGTCCGCTGGAGTCGCACACAAAAGCCGGTGCCCAGTCTCGTTCAAATGGAAGAGGCCGGACATTTTTTCCACCGTCGCCTCAATCCATTGCGCAAGTCCGTCACGAATTGGCTATCCGCCGCCAATAGCGAACGGCGATTGGCTAACGCCTAACAAGCCGACGGCTTAGAGTAGAACTTGTTCTAAGCCGCCATTCTTCGCGTTTTCAATGAACTTTTGCTGCCAGCGGTCGCCGAGCAAGCGATTGGCCAGCTCGACCACGATATAGTCAGTATCCAAGCCCGTATCATCGCGATAACGCGATAGACCTTGGACGCAGGCCGGGCACGACGTTAACATTTTTACGTTGCCGCCTACCGCCGCCTCTTCCCCGGTTAGCTTTACTAGCCCTTTGCGTAATTCTTCCGATTTGCGAAAACGCACCTGCGTCGCCACATCCGGACGCGCCAAGGCAAACGTGCCCGCCTCACCGCAACAACGATCTGACGCGAGCGCCGTTTGCCCTAACAGTTTTTCTGTTACGACGGCTGGGGTGTAGGTTTTCATCGGCGTATGGCAGGGGTCGTGATACATATATTGCACCCCCGGCACGCCTTTTAAACTCACGCCTTTTTCCATCAAGTATTCGTGAATATCGAGCAAACGGCAGCCGGGAAAAATTTTCCCGAATTCGTAATTGAGCAATTGATCCATGCAGGTGCCGCAGGAAACAATAACCGTTTTTATGTCCAAATAATTCAGCGTATTGGCAACCCGGTGAAAGAGCACGCGATTATCGGTGGAAATTTGCCTGCCCTTCACATCGTCGCCGCTGGACGACTGCGGATAACCACAGCATAAGTAGCCAGGCGGTAACACCGTTTGTGCGCCTACGTCATAAAGCATCGCCAAGGTGGCCATCCCTACTTGGCTAAATAAACGCTCCGAACCACAACCGGGAAAATAGAAAACTGCGTCCGACTCGTCACTTACCTTCACTGGGTCACGCAATATCGGCACGGTCTTGTTGTCTTCGAGATTGAGCATGGCGCGCATGGTTTGCTTTGGCAATCCAGCGGGCATTGGCCGTCGCACAAAGTTGATCACCTGTGCTTTGACTGTTGGACGACCCGTTGTTGCCTCGGGAATCTTGTTCTGTGGCAGCAAACCAAACTGCTTTGCCACTTTGTGCGCGACGCGTTGCCCGGCGTAACCCCATTCGATCATGGTCTTACGCATCACTTTGATCGTGGCGGGATCGTTGGCGTTCAAATAGGCCATGGACAGCCAGGTGCCAATATTGGCCTTCTTTTGCCCCCGATTTCGTAAGATGTTACGCATCTTCACCGACACATCACCGAAATCAATATCCACCGGACACGGCGTTGCGCATTTATGACAAACCGTGCAATGATCCGCCACGTCGTTCATTTCATCAAAGTGACGCAAAGATACGCCACGACGCGTCTGCTCTTCATAGAGAAACGCTTCAATCATCAAGCCCGTTGCCAAAATCTTGTTGCGTGGCGAATACAATAGATTTGCGCGCGGCACGTGCGTGTTGCACACAGGCTTGCACTTACCACAACGCATGCAATGACGCACCATGTCATTCAGTGAACCTAATTCACTGTCTTCGAGAATAAGCGCTTCTTGTTGCACCAATTGCAAAGACGGCGTGTAGGCGCTACGCAAATCCGCGCCGCGCAATAATTTTCCGCGATTAAAGCGACCCGATGGATCGACCAGTTGCTTGTAGTCGGCAAAGCACTTCATACTCGCCTCGTCCATGTACTGCAACTTGGTGATGCCAATGCCGTGCTCGCCGGAAATAACACCATCCAGTTCAATGGCCAACGCCATCACGCGATGCACGATGCGATCAGCTTCCTGCAACATTTCGTAGTCGCTGGAGTGAACGGGAATATTGGTGTGCACATTGCCATCGCCGGCGTGCATATGGGTCGCCACGAACAAACGGCTATTGCGTATACGCTGATGAATTTCGTCGGTTTTCTTACGTGCAGATTCTAGTTCTCCACCGGCCAATATCGCCTTCAGCGGGCTTTCAATTTCGCGTCGATAGGAAACCCGTAAATCGCGCCGTAGCAACAAATTCAGAACAAGATCACCCGCTTGCACTTTCGCCCAGGTGTCGCTATCCAGCAGTTCTCGAATTTCCGCCACCGGCATATCGAGACTGAACAGCAAACGTTGCCAACGCTCCTTTACGATAGACAACAACCGTTGCGCCGCTTTTTTCTTGTCCGCCAAAATGACGTCGTTCTCACGGCTTGGTTCATACTCGGGTGTTCGCCGCAGCTCTTCCCAATCGCCTTCCATAAACGCCTGCACGGCGCTAATCGTCGCGATCTTGTTCTGAATGGACTGTTCGATATTGATGCGTTCGATATTTTCGGTATATTCCGCCAAACGAGGGAGCGGAATAACAACGTCTTCATTAATTTTAAACGCATTGGTGTGCGCGGCAATCGCGGCCGTTTTCGCGCGATCCAACCAAAAACGTCGACGCGCTTCGGGGCTAACGGCAATAAACCCCTCACCGTCACGCGCGTTGGCCATGCGCACCACCGCCGAAGAAGCATGCGCCACGGCGTTCTCATCTTCACCGGCAATATCCGCAATTAACACCATTTTGGGCCGTTCGCGACGAGCGGCCTTGGTCGCATACTTCACTGCTTTTACGTAACGATCATCTAAATGCTCTAAACCCGCCAATACCACGCCCGGTGTTGAGGCGAGGTAATCGTTGATTTGCACAATCGCGGGCACCGCTTTGCGCAAGTCATGTCCAAAAAACTCTAGGCACACTGTGCGCATGTGCGTGGGCATTTTGTGCAAGATAAACACACAGGACGTAATCAGACCATCGCAGCCTTCTTTCTGAATGCCAGGCAATCCGCCCAAAAATTTATCCGTGACGTCTTTCCCAAGGCCGCGTTTGCGGAAAAGCTGGCCGGGCATGCGCAACAATTCGGGTTCGCCGGAACGTGTTTTTCCGTCTGCCGCATAGCGTGTTATGCGAAATACGACTTCATCTTGGTCATGGATCTTGCCCAAGTTATGATTGAGTCGTTCGACTTCCAGCCACGTCGCGTTAGGCGTCACCATCCGCCACGACACCAAATTGTCGAGTGCAGTGCCCCACAATACGGCTTTCTTACCGCCCGCGTTCATGGATACATTGCCACCTATGGTCGAGGCATCTTGAGACGTAGGGTCGACCGCGAAAACGAGACCGTTGTCGTCGGCCAGTTCGCTAACACGCTTTGTAACAACACCCGCCTCCACACGAACCGTCGGCACTAAGCGCGCAACGCCTTCGAGCTTGCGCATTTCGACCTGGCCAATACCTTCCAGCTTTTCCGTGTTGATAACCGCCGTGTCTTCATATAACGGTACGGCGCCGCCGGTGTAACCCGTGCCACCGCCGCGCGGGATAATCGTTAACTCTAATTCGATACACGCCTGAATGACGCCCGCCATTTCCTCTTCCGTGTCTGGGCAGATCACGACGAAGGGAAACTCCACCCGCCAATCTGTTGCATCGGTAACATGTGACACGCGCGCCAAGCCGCCGTAGTCGATATTATCGCGGCGAGTTACCCGCGACAGCAGCTTCGTTGCTTTACGGCGTAAATCGTATTGATTGGAGAACCATAATTTGAATTCCGCCACCGCCTCGCGCGCGCGCGCGACGAGCGTCAACGTAACTTCGTTACCCGCCGCCCGCTCCACAATTTGATCCAGACGATGATGCAATGCGTGCACTAAGGACGCGCGTCGATCCTGATTCTCTAACAAATCTTCTTGAATATACGGGTTGCGTTTTATCACCCACATATCGCCCAGCACTTCAAACAACATGCGGGCCGACCGACCCGTCCGGCGCGCCTCGCGCAATTCATTGAGCAACGCCCACATCGGCTCACCGAGAAATCGAATGACGATCTCACGGTCAGAAAACGAGGTGTAGTTGTAGGGAATTTCGCGGATACGCATAGATCAACCTAGACTAAAGACAATCGGACTAGTTTATCATGCAAGGGAACGACCAGCGGTTTGCTTTTGCAGCTAATAACCTTACGAATCACATAGATAAGGTGGCAAACAAGGCAATTAGCCGCCTTTTTCGTACATTTCGACACGAAATCACTCAATTTACGTTTGAGCATGTCGATATACTAACGAGCCAAACTCGCGCAAGGTATGTATGGCATTTACAGTGTACGGTCCCAAAACTCGCGATCCGATCAACTTGACGGGGAGCGCCTCCGTGCGCCCTGTGAACCATTCTGACGGCGCGCACAACCCGATGGACCGTGAAACAAGTAATCAGGGATTCACCCGCGTGTTGGGCTTAGCCGCCAAAAATGCCTATGCCGCGACAACCGCACCGCCCAAAGAACGCGCACCTGCGTTCCAGGCGCATCAAATCATGACATCACCCGTGTTAACACTGCCAATTGATAGCACGCTACTCGACGCGTGGAAATTGATTCGGGAACGACGATTTCGCCACATGCCAGTGCTTGATCTTGATGGTCGACTCGCCGGAATCCTGTCAGATCGCGCCTTGCTTCGTTATGCGGCCGTCACGGGTCATATCCCACCCTACGCGGTCGATTCATTGCAGGCGCGCACACCGATTACCGAAATTATCAAACGCGAAGTCATTACCGCCACACCGGATACCGAAATTCGCGATGTCGCGCGGGCGATGTTTGAAAAACGCATTGGCGCCATGCCGATCATGGACCAGCGTGATCGCCTCGTCGGCATTATTACCGGCAGCGACATACTGCGCACGCTGATTAATCACGCGCCTTTGGAGCTTTGGGTTTAGCTGACGAGGTTTGGCGAGCACGCTCCAACGTCTCACACAATTGCGCGGCACCCTGCGCAAGACGCGGCCCCTGCCGCTGCGTCAGGTCGCCGTCGACTGCCACCACATTGCCGTTTTGAACCGCCTGCAATTGCGTCCAACGGCGCCAATCTTTGATCCACGCCGCCGAATGCTCAGGCGCACCCGCAGTCGCAATCACTTGCGGATTCGCCGCCAACACCGCTTCCACATCCAATTGCGGCGCGACATTTTTTATTTGGCCAAACGCATTGCGACCCCCACACAGCGTGAATACTTCATTCAGCAATTGCTCACCCGCCACGGTGGTAATGGGGCGATCCCAAATCTGATAAAACAACGTGATGATGGGCCGTTGCGAATACTGCGCCGCAAGCGCTGCCATGCTATTGCGAAACGAGGCAGCCGCGCGCGCGCCTTCTTGGCCAGTGCCGACCAATTCCGCGAGACGTTCCATATCCGAGGCGACTTGCTCAAGATGACGCGGCTCGGAAGAAAAGAGAATAAACCCGAGCTGCCGGAGTTTATCGAGCGTCGCAATCGGGGTTCCGCCTGGCCAGACGACAATTAAATCCGGGCGTAGCGAAACAATGCGCTCAACATCCAAACGCGCCGAACTTCCAACATTAACGATGCGCTTAGCCTCGGGCGGAAAATCACTGTAGTCGACCACCCCAACAACCGCTTTTCCCGCGCCCACCGCAAATAACATTTCGGTTATGTGCGGCGCCAAACTAATAACGCGCTTTGCTGGCTGCGCCAACGTAATGCGTGCACCGAGATCGTCCACCACAGAGACTTGCGCTTGTGCGCTTTGTGCATTTAAAAATGCGGCCATGACGGCAAGGTAGGCCAGGACAACAGCATTCCTAACCACCCTCACATATCCCCAATCGACACGGGCGCTCACGAGAAACGAACGCGACATCAGTTACATCGACTTCAATCGGCACAGCCTCAATCATTGTTCATCTCGATTACGCATGAAATCAGCAGTTCGGAAAAACGCTTGCGTTAAGTGTTCCCGCACTTGCCCAGTAATATTTTGCGCGTCCATCGCCCGTTGCATGCACATTAACCACTGATCGCGCTCCTCCACCCCAATAGCGAACGGCATGTGCCGCATACGCAAGCGCGGGTGTCCGAATTCTTGCGTATAAAGCTGTGGGCCGCCCATCCATCCAGAAAGAAATTTGAAGAGTTTTTCACGCGCGTGCGTGAGGTCGGGCGCATGAATACCGCGAATTTTCTCCGCTTCTGTCAAGGTATCCATTTCGTCGTAGAAACGGTCTACCAATTGACGAACACCGGCTTCGCCACCAATTAATTCATAGGGAGTTTGCTGCATGAAAAACCAATTTAGAACGTAGAAATAGGGAGTAGAAAAGCAAAGACGAGGCCGACTGTCAATGTGTTAACAGTCGGCGCAGAAGAAAACCTAAATTATCACCGGAACACTAGGCAACCCGGTCTGCGCGGAACGTGGCAACCCTACGGCGTCACCACAATTGACGCCGCACCTTGAATTTGGTCCGCATCGACCACCCGCACTACCGCTGTACCAGGCGAGCCGCCAATGAGCACACCGCTTTGGTTAATGGAACCAAAAGTAGCAACGTCGACCGACCAAGTATAAGGCGCCTTTCCACCTGCCGCAAACAATGGCAAGCTAGCACCCGTCCGTACACTGACAGCGGTAGCCTGAATTTCAACAACTCGCACATCGACAGCAACACTCGCCGACGCCGTTCCTGCGTCTCTCACATTAATAAATGCCGATCCAGCGGTAAATCCGGCAGTAACCGTACCCTGACTGGTTACCGTAGCCACGCTCGGACTGGTGGAGCTCCAGGTGTAGGGAGGGGCCCCCCCGCTTACTCCAATCGACCGCGTACCTTGCGCACCTAGTACGAAGTTTCTGACATCGGTAGTCAATCCGCCTGTCCCGCCACCTACAATCGGCGGCGCAACTACTCCGCCTGTCCCACCGCCTATACTGGCGGCTCTAACATTGACACTAGCAAGCGCACTCTTGTTTAACCCGTCGCGTAATGTAATGGTCGCATTACCAGCACCGACCGCCGTGACCAAACCATTTTGACTCACGCTCGCCACGCCCAGCGCAGAAGAAGTCCACTGAAACGGCGAGGTTCCACCGGTGACGTTGAGCTGCGCCGATTGGCCGTTTGTCAAACTGGTGGCGGCAGGGGCAACCGACATCGCGACTTGGCTGCCGTCGAGTGCCGCAATCGGTCCAACGTTTGCCAATGCACCCGTGCTGTCGCGCGCTGTCACAGTGAAACTTCCGCCGCTGGATAGCGTTAGGACGCCGTTCTGACTACCAGTTCCACTCCCTGTTACCGTAGCAACGCTGGGATTGTTGCTAGTCCAGGTAAAAGGAGGTGTACCGCCCGTTACCGTGAAGGTTACTTTCGACGACAAGCGCAATTGCGTGATGTTAGCAGGGGAAATCGCCATGCCTGCCACTTCGACCCTCACGGGCGCGCTTGCCTTAAGAGTGGCGTCCCTCGCAGTCACGCTAACCGAACCCAGCGCCACGGCTGAAAACACACCTGTGGTCGACGAAATGGTTCCAACCGCCGAATTATTCACTGTCCACGTGTAAGGCGCAGTACCGCCGCTGGCCGTGAACTGTTGGCCGGAACCTACGGCAATTTGAACACTACCGGGAGAAACGGACAGCACGGCTGGGCCCGTGGAGGCAGGTGGAGTTGTATTAACGGGGGCCGGGTTCGGCGTTGGCGTTGGCGTTGGATTAATGACAGGAACGGCAACTGGGACCGGGACTACTGAGGACACCGCTTTGAACGCATTAATACGGCCACCACTAATCACTCTTCCTGACAACCCGGCAACCGCATCGACGTTGCCCGTGGCTGTCATCGCCCTGACCACTTCAGCCACGGTGAGATTCGCTTTTTGTGCAAACAGAAGTGTCCCCAAGCCGGTGACAAAGGGCGCAGCCATTGAGGTTCCGCTCAGATTCTTGTATGCGCCGTTGCGAACCGTGCTGTAGATTCCAACGCCGGGTGCTGCCACGTCGAC
>JANOTC010000685.1:0-5047 GCA_031416175.1 Gammaproteobacteria bacterium | reverse complement strand
CATGGCCGCTCGAAGTGTTGGCAACCACCGTCTTTGAAGATATCGACAGTGCCAACACCAAAGTAACCCTCACTTGGCAGCCCTGGAATTCCGATGACGTCGGCAACTCAACTTTTGACGCTGCATGCAGTGGCATGAACCAAGGGATTGGTGGCACATTTGCCAAGCTAGATGCCTACTTGAAGACGATTTAAGCCTTCATACCTGTCGATGGTCTGCGGCAATACGGCGACAATGGGTAAAGGGCAGGAGCCACGTTATTCGTAGCTTAGGCTTACCACTTACCCATGTTCCTATCAACGTTCCTAGCGCGTTCAAGGCCATGCCAATCGCCACACCCTTGCAAAACCAAGCACTGGTAAACTTCAACTTTCTATATGTTGCCGACGACCTTGCGACGGTGCGACAAACCTGCGTAATTATGGCCACTGCCCCACTCTCTTCATTGATATAATAAAATACGAGTTAGACAATGTTGACCCCTATATCGCAGAGTTATTTTCGTGAAGACGGTCACATTTCTAACATTTTATATATCCTACAAAAACGTTTACTCCACACCCATTCACAGAAAAACTGAGAACCACGTCTCACCTTTTCTCGAAGTGTGACTTCGCACACATTTCGCCTGCTGATCGCATCACAATAACGGCCGCAATACTACACGATGCGATTGAGATGATGAGTTGATGATCTTAGCCAGGGATTCGGCCACTAACCGTTAATATTTCTACTAAAAGGTAAAGAACATGCAATTGAGTCGATCCCCTTTCCTGCGCCGCCCGTTGTTTGTTGCAATGATGGCAGTCATTGGCGCCAGTTCTGCTCCCGCGCTTGCGGATGGACAAATAACAATCATTCATACGGGCGATTTTCACGGCCATTTGACCGCGCGCCCCAACTTGCGCAGCAATGCTGATTATCCTGGCCAAATGGTCGGTGGTTTAGCACGCGTTGCAACTGAAATCAAAAAGATTCAGGAAGGTAAGGGCGGCGCTGGAAACACGCTTGTTCTTCACACGGGTGACACCATCCAAGGTTCCGGTGAAGCCCTTTACACACGTGGCCAAGCCGTGGTTGACGTTGTCGACCAACTGGGAATTGACGGTTACACTCCCGGCAACTGGGATTTCGTTTACGGCGCAGACCGCTTTCAAGAGCTCTTTGCTACAAATCTCAAGCCAAATCTGCCTACGTTACCTGAGCAGGCGCAAGGTGCTGTAAACGGCGCCCCGTTTGGTACACGTTGGGGTGGTGTCGCTTCCAATCTTTATCTCACCAGCAAAGTAGGCAATGCACCGTTAGATCCTACGTTGATTGGAACCGCGCAAGACACCAACATTTCCAAAGCTGAATACGATACCTTTGCACAATGGTATACCGACAAAGGTCAGCGCGTATTGCCACCCTATAGCGTCCGAATTCTTAACGGCGTGAAAGTGGGTATCTTAGGTTGCACCACCAGCCGTGGACCCCAAGTGGTCGGCAGGTGGGTGACCGATGGCCTAACCTTTACTGACTGCGCGGTAGAAGCACCGAAGTTTGCTGAAGAATTGCGTACGAAAGAAGGCGTGGAAGTGGTTATCTTGTTGTCCGAAATTGAAATCGGTCGCAATATCCAATTGATCAAGAGCGGCATCACCAAGCCTGAACAGCATATCGACTTGATCCTCAATGCCGACATGCACGAAGAAGTGTTGCAGCCGATTGAAGTCATCGACAGCGTTGGCAACAAGACCTGGATTATCGAATCCGGTCAAGATGGCACCTTGATTGGCGAAATCACCTTGTCCGTTCACGCGGGCCAAGTAACGGGTATGGAACACATTCCCCATCGCATTGATGATCGTATTGCTGAAGATGTCGCCGTTGCAAAAGTCATCGCCGACGTGCGTGCACCTTACAACGAAGGCTTCGATGCGTCGATTCCTTGCGATGCTAGCAGCCCCTACTGGAACATGTTCACCGCGTCGACCTGCTTGAATGGTCCGTTGAGTGATGTGGTCGGTTCAACGCAAGTCGCTTTACATCGCAGCAACCACACTCACGAAGCGATGCCAGCGGCCGTCGAAGGCAGCTCGCATGACTTTATTGCCGATGCGATTCGTTGGTGGGCGAAATCGGACATGGCCACCGTACGTGGTTTCCGTTATGGCACACACGTGGACCCAGGCCCGAT
This sequence comes from Gammaproteobacteria bacterium, assembly GCA_031416175.1. GTDB lineage: Bacteria > Pseudomonadota > Gammaproteobacteria > S012-40 > S012-40 > JANOTC01. The sequence continues at coordinate 2,868 of JANOTC010000685.1, read as the reverse complement.
TACCCGTAACGACTTGTTCCACTATGTGCCAATCGGTCCACGCGTCGGTAAAGCGTCGCGCATTACCTTGAATCAACTCCGTAACCAAGTCGACAATTCAGCCTTGTCTGTCTTTAGCAGTAATCCCGGTAATCCAGTGACCCCGCGTCCTAACTACAACAACGCGGTGTATGCACCGGGCGGCACCAAAGCCGGTCAATCACCTGGCGCGGGCTTGCCTGTGTTAGGTTTGGCGGGTAACTCCATGGGTTGGGGCGGCGGTTGGATGTTCGCCTACAGCGCAGAAGGCTTCCACATGGATTTCGATCCGTACTTCTTGCCATCTTGGCAGAAAGTGAAAGCTAACGGCGCGGCAGGACCCGGTATCGACTTGGGCTTGAATTCGCAAACAACGGCACCGGCTACCGACACTTCACGTGCACGTTCGCTAAAGGTGAACATCACCTGTAAGTTCCTGCCACCGGCTGAAATCGTTTCGACTGGCTGTAACGTCGCGGACACCACCACGCGTTATACCACCGTGATGACCAATGGGACCGACGGCGTTTACTCGACCAACTGGAGAACCAACTACGGCGTTGCACCTAACAACGTACTTGGCGCAGCGGCGAAAGACGTGTTCTTGTTGAATCCAGACGGCTGGCAGTTCCTCAAAGGCACGCCTAACAATCCATTGGGTGTATTGGCGGTGAGGGCACCTTTCCAAGCACCGAGCTTCACGGTTGGTGGCTACTGGTATGCGCAAAGCCCTAACACCATCAATAACTGCAACAACTGTTATGCAACGGGTTACTCGACAGTCGTCGGCAATCCAGACGCAGCGTACTTGTTGCCAGTGAACATGGATGCCAACGGCAATCCGTCACTCGACGCTAACGGCAACCCTGTGTACATGCGTGATGCTAACAATGCCATCATGTTCGGCGCAGATGCGAAGCCAATGGTTGCCGGTGCACCTATTGACCTGACCGTGATTATCGAGAAGTACTTAGCCTCCCTTGGCGGCGAAGTGACGGCCGCTAACCTGCCTTTGAATCGCATCAGCTTGCAAAAAGCGCTGCCTGCGAGCACCACTGGCTTCCCAGTGATGCAGCCTTTGTGCGGCGTAGTGGGTAAGGACCCGTTGGCTACCAACGCCTGCCCATAAGCTGATTGAACGAAGTGTAGATTGACTTCGTAAAACACGGCCGGGCGCGCAGACGTCCGGTTGTTTCAAGAAAACTCTCAACCCCGCTTCGGCGGGGTTTTTTTATGCCTAGGCGAAAAGTGGCGGCTTAAGTTTGTGGTCCATATCACAAATATTTAGTGCTAATTTTAAGGCCAGCCGTACGTTTTTTTGCCATACTTTGAACAGAGTCAGCAAACGTTCGGGCGTACTACTTGCATACTTGATTAATAAAAGCCTGGGTTTAGCCGATAACTAGGAATAGGGCGGCATCCGCCGCTTGATTACCCAGCCCTGTGGGGAAATTTATGAGGCAAGATTTACCCAGATCCAGCCCGAAAAAGACGGCCCTCATTCTGTCCGGTGGCGGCGCGCGCGGCGCATACCAAGTGGGTGTTTTGAAGGCCTTAGCCGATATTCTACCGAAGCGTTCACCGATTCCCTTTCCCATCATATGCGGCACATCCGCAGGCGCAATTAATGCCGCTGCGTTGGCGATATACGCGCCGCAGTTCCGCGAAGCGGTGTCGCGCATGGTGCATGTGTGGGGAAACTTTCGCGTAGGTGAGGTATTTCGCGCCGACGCGGGGGGCTTGGCTAAAGGCGGAATGCACTGGCTGTTAGCGTTGACGTTGGGTGGCTTGGGAAAGCACAATCCGACCGCGCTGTTAGATCGTGCGCCATTGGTAAAGCTGCTCAACCACTATTTACCCTTCGAGCGAATTCAAGAGTCTATCGACAACGGTTTTATTCAGGCCGTGAGCCTATCTGCCTCCAGCTACACCACGGGAAATTCGGTCGCATTCTTTCAAGGCCGCCAAGAAATCGAAGATTGGCATCGGCCTAATCGGCGCGGCGCGCGCACAAAACTCGGCGTACAACATTTGCTGGCGTCGTCGGCCATCCCGTTTGTATTTGGCGCGGAGCGTATCGGCACGGAATATTTTGGCGACGGCTCTATGCGTCAAACGGCGCCGGTGAGTCCGGCTCTCCACTTAGGCGCTGAGCGACTGTTCGTTATTGGCGTTAAGCGCAGCAATGGGGCTGTTGCGGCGCCTGAGGAGATTCCGAAATATCCTTCCCTGGCGGAAATTGCCGGTCACGTTTTGGATAGCATCTTCCTAGATAATGTGGAAATGGATTTGGATCGCCTGCAGCGCATTAACGAGACGTTCAGCAATATCCCCCTTCAGCACCACCCCGACGAAAATTCTCACGTGCGGCCAGTGGCGATGTTGTCGATATCGCCGAGTCGTGATCCATTGGATGTGGCCGAGGAATTCGCCCATTTAATGCCGCGTGCGGTGCGCGTTTTGTTGCGCGGTGTGGGGGTTTCGGGTGATCGCGGTTCTAATTTGTTGAGCTATTTATTATTCGAAAAAGCCTACTGTCGGGAACTGATAAACATGGGTTACGGGGACACGATGGAGCGGCGCGATGCCATCGTCGAGTTTCTCGACCTGAACAAGCCGGTGAGCCCGGTGCGCCGGGTAAAAGTGGCGTAGTTTTTCCTGTCCTCGAATTGTCGCCGACCAATGGTGTTTTGGGTTTTCTGTTAGAATTCGCCCTGTCTTCGTGTTCTTTCGCATTTTGTCCCCCTCAGGTTCGTGGAGTCCCGCCCTGCATGCTAACGATTGCTCAGACTATTGCTCAAGAACTTGCCGTTAATGAAGCCCAAGTGGTGGCCGCGATCAGTCTGCTTG
>JANOTC010000684.1:0-5034 GCA_031416175.1 Gammaproteobacteria bacterium | reverse complement strand
ATGCCCAGGTCGACCGTGCCGTCGGCTACACGGCATTGGTTCGCGAGAAAGATGCCAACTTTGAGGGCATCATGGTTGTACGCAAAGATAGCCCCCACAAGACGATGGCGGATTTGAAGGGTGCGCAAATAGCCTACCCGGGGCCGACGGCTGTTACATCAATGCTGGCACATACGTATTTGAAGGCAAACAATATTGACTACACACCCAAGTACGTCGTGTCATTCGATTCTGTGTACTTGTCCGTTGCAAAGGGACTCTTTGCGGCCGGGCAAGGCGAAAGACGTACTTTCGGCAACATAGATCCGGCAATTCGCGATCAACTGAGGATTCTATGGTCCGCCGACCCGCTTCCCCCGTTTGCCGTTGTTGCGCACGCACGTGTGCCGCAGGCCGCTCAGAAAAAAATCCAACAAGTCTTGCAAGCCATGGGAGATACAAAGGAAGGCATCGAGCTCCTAAGGGCGATCAACATGAAGGGATTCGTTGCTTCGAAAGCCAGTGACTACGATGAGGTGCGTAAACTAAGTCTTTTGACTCCCGATCCGTCACCTCAATTATAAGATCTGTCGTGTCGTGGTGGTGAACGCACGAAAATCACGGCGCAGGTGTTTCGGGAGCGCGTAGTTCGCACACTTTTCGTTTGAATCGGAAAATTCTATGTCGTTCCGCCTAAAGACCATTCTTGGCATTGTGCTCATCCAAGCCACGCTGCTACTGATTCTCAATTGGTACGGTTTTAACGCGCTGAAAACTTCAAATAGCGATGAACTCATAAAACGCGCAGAAACGACTGCTTCACAGTTCGTTTCGACCATTAGTGATGCCATTTTGTTGTCGGATTTGGCCGCACTAAAGAGCTACGTAGAAGAAATTTTGAAAAATCCAGATATTCTCTATGCCAAAATAGTTGTCCAGAATGTAGTCCTTGCCGAGGCAGGGGATCCGGCGACGCTGGTCAAAGGATCAGTGATTGATAATTCATTTGAAGATGTTACTGACGACGTATTTGACACTTCATTAGACATAACAATTGGGGCGGAAAAGTACGGCCGAGTGGAGCTGGGATTTTCCACAAAGCAGATTGCGGACACACTGAAAACGACACAAAAGAAGTTATTCGCTTTTGACGCCCTGGCGATGGTCCTGCTGACCATTTTTTCCTACTTGCTGGGCATGTATTTAACGCGAGGACTTGAGACACTCAAAAAGGCATCGAGACAGGTTGCCGCCGGAAACTTGGGTTACCAGATTGCCGTGCAAGGCACCGATGAACTGGCGCAGGCAACTGTCGCGTTCAATGAAATGTCAAGCAAACTGGCTAGGCTGGACATGCAGCGACGCCGCACGGAGCAGGAATTAAATGAGTCACGAGAACTGGCATTGTCGGCCACGAAGTCAAAATCACAGTTCCTGGCCAACATGAGCCACGAAATCCGCACGCCGCTAACGTCTATTATAGGCTTTGCGGAAACGCTACTAGATTCGCAGTCTGGCGAAGGGGAGAAAACGGAATCGATTTACACGATTATTCGAAATGGACGACATTTGCTGACGCTTATCAACGACATTCTTGATCTGTCAAAGATTGAATCTGACAATGTTACCCTTGAAGTGATGACCGTACAACCTCTAACTTTGCTAAGAGAAATTGAGCTTCTTGCCGGCGGGTTAGCGCGGGAAAAGGGACTCATGTATACCACTGATATCACGTTTCCGATTCCCAGGTCGATTCAAACTGACCCCACGAGGATTAAGCAAATCTTGCTCAATCTCGTAAATAACGCAGTCAAATTCACGGAACAAGGTCAGATTCGTATCCATTGTCGCTTTGATCAGAGAAGCCGTCGCCTTTACTTCGAGGTTCATGATTCCGGTATCGGAATGAGCGCCGAGGAACTGGCAAAACTCTTTCAACCCTTCGTGCAAGCGAACGCCTCAACTACGCGAAAGTACGGTGGCACGGGACTCGGACTCAATATTTCCAAGCGCCTCGTTATTTTGTTGGGTGGCGAAATGAGCGTTGGGAGCGCGGAAGGAAAAGGTACTTGCTTCCAGTTTTACGTTCCAACCAACGCTGAGCAGAACGACGAATTTATTCACTCTGTGGAAGCGATCCCTCATAATTCAAGCACTGAAATTGTCACGGACATACCGGCATTGACCGGCCACGTTCTAATCGCAGAGGACAGCCCGGATATTCGACGCCTTGTTTCCATGTACGTGCGCAAAGCTGGCGTGGTCGCGTCCGTCGCGGAGAACGGGCAGATCGCCGTCGAGCTAGCCCTGTCAAACCATTTCGATTTGGTGCTAATGGATATGCAAATGCCAATACTGGACGGGCTGGAAGCCACGAAACGGTTGCGTAACGCGGGATATAACAAACCCATTGTGGCGTTGACTGCCAACGCGATGATGGAAGATCGAGAACGCTATCGCATCGCAGGCGCAGACGACTTTTTGTCGAAGCCTGTCTCGCAGCCTGCGTTCTATGCCATGCTCAGAACTTACCTAAAGCCTGCGACGACATCCTCGAACGCCGCGCCAAGCGATGTCAACTTTCAGGATTTGGTGCGTCGGTTTGTTGCTAGGTTACCCAAAATGCGGGACGAAATAAACCAAGCCTTGGCGAAGGGAGACTTAAAGGTGGTAAATTCCGTAGCACATAAGCTTAAAGGGTTAGGCGGGAGCTTCGGCTTCCCGGAAATTACCAGAGTTGCCGCTGATGTCGAGCAATTGTCTGAAGGACACTCGTCCGATCTGAGGTCGGATTTGGCGGATGATTTAGCGCGAAGAGTCGAAGAGCTTTGCAAGTTGTGCATTGAATTGGAAGTCCATGGGCGCCATTGACAAGGCCGTCACATGTTTCAGTTGGCCTTTTAATTCCGAACTACGCCCGCCGCGCCGACTTGCTTCATCCCGTAACCGCCACCGGTAAATCGAGCGCAAGCAAACGTTTCAGCGTGGCGGTATCGAGATAACGTTCGACAGCGTCGGCCAGCGCATCAATACCCTGTTCGCGTTTCGCGTTCATGTCGACACCTGGGCTTGTTTCCAACCCCGCCCACTTCAACACAGCCGCGCAGGCGTCGGGTAAGTCAAACAGGCCGTGTAAATACGTACCTAACACTTGGTTGTCAGCAGAGAGGGCGCCATCGGCGCGATTGTTTTCGAATATGATGCTCGGACGTGTTGTCGCTGGCCCAGTGGTGACACCGGCATGAATTTCGTAGCCCGTTGCTGTTGCGTTACAAAACGTGAAAACCCCCGTTGCGTTGCGCAGTTGTTTCTCTGGTTCCAATGTTGTGCTCACATCCAAGCAGGCCAAGCCAACACTAACACCTGCTTCGCCCTCTAAGCCATGCGGGTCAATGAGCGTATGCCCGAGCATTTGGTAACCACCGCATATTCCAATGACTTTGCCGCCATAACGCAGGTGACGTGTGATTGCACGATCCCAGCCTTGGGTGCGCAACCAAGCCAAATCTTGGCGCACCGATTTGGAGCCAGGCAATATGATTAAGTCGGCGGCGGGAATAGATTCACCGGGGCCAATAAAACGAAAGTCGATGTTAGGATTAAGGCGAAGCGCGTCAAAATCTGTGTGATTGCTGATGCGGGGGAGGGCGGGTACGATGATTCGCCATTTTGTTAGGTTAGACTCGCTGCGTTGCCTAGGCAGGGCATCTTCGGCTTCTAGATAAAGACCTTGCAGATACGGCAACACGCCTAATACAGGCTTGCCAGTTTCTTTTTCCAACCAGTCCAGGCCCGGCTGCAAAAGGCTTAAATCACCGCGAAAACGATTGATGATAAAGCCGACAATGCGTGCGCGTTCGCTCTCACTCAACAACGCCAGCGTACCGACAATATGGGCGAATACACCGCCGCGATCAATATCTGCAATGAGGATGACGGGGCAATCGACCGCCTCGGCGAATCCCATGTTAGCGATATCGCGGTCGCGTAGGTTTACTTCAGCCGGACTGCCTGCGCCCTCGACGATAATTGCACTATATTGTGCACACAATCGCGAATAGGACTCAAATACGGCCTTTTGCGCGACCTGCTTGTAATTGTGAAATTCGCGTGCGTCCATGTTGCGCAAGGCGTGTCCATGAATAATCACTTGGGCGCCGATATCGGAACTGGGTTTTAACAACACCGGATTGAAATCCGAGTGAGGGAGCAAACGGCAAGCCTGCGCCTGCACAGCCTGTGCGCGCCCAATCTCGCCGCCATCGCTCGTAACGGCGCTATTTAATGCCATGTTTTGCGGTTTAAATGGCGCGACGTTTACCTTTTGGCGTGCTAACCAACGGCACAAGGCGGTCACCAAGGTGCTTTTCCCAGCATCCGAGGTGGTGCCTTGCACCATGAGAGTGTTAGTTTTCAATTTGAGCTGCCGTGGCGAATCATGCTTTGTTCAATCGACTAGGCGATAGGGGTGATTTGCGAAACTTCTGCCAAAGTCCTACTGCTATCACCGCACTCGCCGTATAAAGAAAGGCATTGAAAATATACGGTGGATAGTATTTTACAACACGTGTTCCGTATTCGAGTAGATTTAATTCCTGAAACTTGCCCGAAAACGCGTAAAAACTGCCGTTAGATATAATAAATGCAATGGTTGTGGCGACGACAAATATTGCACAGACAGCGATCACTTGACCGGATGTTAGGGCATAAATGCTCGGCGACCAGCGGCCACCCAGCCAAAGGCAAGCGTAGGTCGGAATTAGGAACCAATAGGCCGGTGAAAAACACCAATCGCTCACGCCATTGACGGACATGGCTAGGTGGTCGATGAGCCCCGCTTCGAGTAAAAGAAGCGGAAATGCGGCGATTGACGTGAGTAACGCGCCAGCGAGGAAAAACACAGCGAGTGAGGCATCGGGTAAATGGAGAGCATCGCCGAAGTGATGGTAGCGCGTGGCTAACATGAGTAAGGCGAGTCCTCCGAAGAGGACTCCTTTGTGAGAATTTCTTTCTAACATGGGTAGCTGGCATCCTTGCATTGCACTGGCCTTTAGG
>JANOTC010000683.1:0-7588 GCA_031416175.1 Gammaproteobacteria bacterium | reverse complement strand
TGCACCTGCACCTGCTACCGCTGCTGTACCTGCCGCTGCACCTGCGCCTGCAACTGCTAGCCATTAATCGAACGGATTTAATCCTTTGATTAGAACCCCGCCGCTCGGCGGGGTTCTTTATTTTAGCCGATCGTTTCTTGTCGTCAAATGACCTCACTCTTTCTTCGCGGTTGAATTTCTCCCCCAGCAGTTGCATGCTCTTTGTTCGGTATCGCACTATTGTGGGTGCACCAGCGTAAGGCGCTAACAGAAATGATTCGTAGCATAAAGGGCGGGAAACGGTTACGTTTCCCGATTGTATTGATAACGGTACTTGCCCTGTTAATTCTGGCAATCGGTGGATTCACGTTTAAATTACTCAAGGCTCAACGCGCCGTATTAGAAGACGCCATCCGCGAATCTGATGCACAAGCGGTCGCGTTAATATCAGAGAAGGTAGAGCAGGCTTTGCTTTCGGCTATTCGTCCCGCATTTTTGGTATTGAAAAATATTCCGCATGAGGCGGTTGATCCCAATGTGTGGACGAAGCTTAAAGAATCCGCCCCTGAATTAGAACAAATACTTTTTCTTGATACAGATTTAAGTGTCCGTGGAAGTCTGCCAAAAGCGACGGATTTTCGTCAAAAAGAATTGGATGCTTGGGTCGCAGAACGTGTTGCGTTTGAAGGTGTCACAACACGCAAAGACGCATTTTTACTGCATACCTTTATTGAGAAAATAAATTCCCGACCGACACTCTTTGCCGTGCAATCCGCCAATGAAGTCGATCCAAAGGCAGGTTGGCTACTTTTGCAGTTTGATCTTAATGCATTGCGCCAAAGTCGGTTAGAAAATGTATTCCGCGACTTTCAACGCTCGCAAGGCGGCGACCTTAAGCTGCAAGACCCGGAAACGGAATGGGACGATGGCGCGCTTAACTGGCCCGTCGGGCGAGTTCTGCCTGGCTGGCTGGTGGTGTATCGACCTGATGCGGCGGCGGAAGAGGCATCGTTGAGTTACGAGTCGAGTCTGGTGTTAGGTATTACCGGCGGCGTTATATTTGCAATTTTAATGGCGGGCTTTTCCTTGTGGCGGGAAGTGCGTCGTGAGTACGCGTTGGTGGACTTGCGCAATCGATTCGTGGCTAACGTTTCCCATGAGTTACGTACGCCATTGGCGTTAATACGCATGTATGCGGAAACGCTGTATTTGCGTCGAATTATAGAGCCGGAAAAGCAGCACGAGTATCACCGTACTATCCTGCGTGAAACAGAACGACTTGGTCAAATGATCGACACTGTGTTAGATTTTGCGCGCCTTAATCAGGGTGTGAAGCTGTACAATCTGCAGGACCTGGACTTAGCGGGCACCGTGCGCGAGGTCATTGAGCGCTACGGTAATCGTGTGCGAGAAGCGGGTTTGCACCTTGAAATTAAAATTCCAGATCACGTGCCGAACGTCTTGCATGATCGTCGCGGCGTCACGCAAATACTGCTCAATTTGATGGACAATGCCATTAAGTATGGTGCTGAAGGCGGTGAAGTGCTAGTGGCTTTGTTGGTGGATGGAAACCGAGTTGAACTGGTCGTTTCCGATTCCGGTCCTGGGATTCCTCAGGAGGAGCGGGATCGAGTGCGGCGTCCGTTTGAACGCGGGGCTGAAGCCGATCCGTCGACTGGAAGTGGATTGGGACTCTCATTAGTGGATCAAATCGCGCAAGCACACCATGCACTGCTTGTTCTCGGCGAGAAAAGTCCAGGGCAAGGCCTAACTGCATCGGTTTCATTCGCTGTTGAGGAGAACTCACCGTGACGCTCGTCCCCATTATACTCATCGTTGAAGACGACGCGGCCATGCGAACGGGCTTGCAGGATAATCTTGAAATCGAAGGATACCGTGTTGTGACGGCGGCTACTGTGCGCGACGGGTTGAAGACGGCTCTTCGAGAAAAGCCAGACTTGGTGTTGTTAGATCTCATGCTTCCGGATGGAGATGGTATTCAATTATGCAAACAATTGCGCGCGATGGGAATTGAACAGCCCATTGTCATGCTGACGGCGCGCGGCCAGGAAATGGATAAGGTGTCAGGGTTAGAGGGCGGGGCAGACGATTACATTGTCAAACCGTTTAGCCTGAGAGAGTTGTTGGCGCGTGTACATGCACACTTGCGTCGACGCGGGGGTGGCGGCGTGACAGATGGGCCGGTATCTGTGGGGGTTGCCCAAGTTGATTTTAAGCGACATGTCTTGACCCGTAACGGCGACGCCCTGGATGTTAGTGCTAAAGAGCTGGATTTGTTGCGTTATTTGGTTGCGCATCGTGGGCAGGTAGTATCACGTGACACCTTGCTTGCGCAAATATGGGGACATCAGCGTGAAATCGCGACGCGGACGGTGGACAACTTCATTGTTCGTCTACGCAAGAAAATTGAAATGGATCCTACCGAGCCGAAATATTTGCTCACTGTGCATGGTAGCGGTTATAAATTGGTGGAGCAGTAGCAAGCTGCAATGACAACCTATGGAGGCCGTTCGCTGTTACTCCAGACGAAGCGTGCAAAGCCCGCGCAGAAAAGAAGCACATGGCGGCTGACAAGGTAAAAGCTATCAAATAACGCCTACCAAGTAATTAACCAGCACTGGTGAATTCGTGCATGCCGTGCAAAATCAGGCGGGATGGTTTTCGCGGTAATGTCGGTGAGTTGAAAGTCGGCCAACGCCGCCAAATCCATTTTGAATTTCTCGCGGTTGGTAGAAAATACCAACGTGCCGGCTTCTTCCAATAACCACATCGTTTGACGAATCAACTCTGCGTGGTCGCGCTGAATATCTAATGTGCCGGTCATGCGCTTAGAGGTTGAGAAGGTCGGCGGGTCGAGGAAAATCACGTCATACTCGCGTTTGCCACGCATATCGGCTATCCAATCCAAACAATTGGCGTGGATCACTTCATGTGCGCTGCCACTGAGTTTGTTCAGCGAGAAATTCTGTTCGGCCCATTCTAGATAGGTGTTGGACATATCGACGGTGGTGGTGCGCACTGCGCCTGCGCAAGCGGCATGTACGGTCGCGCTGCCGGTATAGGCGAACAAGTTTAGAAAGCTCTTTCCTTGGGTGTGTTCGCCAAGCATGCGCCGGGTCAGTCGGTGATCAAGGAACACGCCGGTGTCGAGATAATCTTCAAAATTGACTAAGAGACGACAGCCGTATTCTTGAATTTCGTGGAAGTGTTTGGCATCACCCAACTTTTCGTATTGACTGTGACCCTTCTGCTGTTGGCGGACTTTGAGAAAGAGTAATTCGTCCGGCACCTCTAACACTTCTCGTATCACCGACATGGCTTCACGCAGACGCGTAATTGCCTTTTCGGGGTCAATTGTGTTCGGTGCTGCATATTCTTGTACATGCACCCAACGCTCGGCGCCATTGTAAATATCAATTGCCACGGCGTACTCGGGCATGTCGGCGTCGTAGAGGCGGTAACAGGAAATCTCTTCATCACGTAACCAGCGCTTCAGTTCTTTTATGTTTTTGTGCAAGCGATTGGCGAACATTTCAGCGCCAGGTCCGCGCTGTTCAAGTGGCATTAGGCGCGGTAATCGTTTTGAGCGTAATTGATTATCTGGAATAACATCGAAATGCAAAAGTTTGCATTCAAGCGCACCGTTGTAAAGCGCATGAACTTTGCGCGCGTGCAAACCGATGCTTTTCCCGAGGACTACGTCGTTGGTTAACACGGAGGCGCGCCAACCCATGCAATATTGCACTATCCATTTGCCTAAGGCTTTGTATAGGTCGGGCAGGGTTTCGTCCGAGCCTAAACGTTCACCATAAGGCGGGTTGACCACCACGAGGCCCGGCGTGGCGGGCAAGCCGTCGGCAGGGGCCATGTCGATGCCGCGCCGTTCTATGTGTACGGCGCCGCGCAAACCAGCCTGCTCTACATTGGCGAGTGCTGCGCGAATCGCGCCAGGGTGATGGTCGTAACCGTGGATAACCGGCAGGGTGAGGCGACCTGTGGCGAAGCGTGCGTGAGCTTCGTCTTTTAGTTTCTCCCAAATGGTGGGATCAAACTCAGCCCAGCCTAGGAAGCCAAAATAGTCGCGTGTGAGTCCGGGGGCGCGATCGGCGGCCATGAACGCGGCTTCGATACAAAAAGTGCCCGATCCGCACATCGGGTCGACCAAAGCGCCGCCGGCTTTGGCGACATCGGGCCAACCGGCGCGTAACAAAATCGCTGCGGCCAAATTTTCTTTAAGCGGGGCGGCTGTACTTTCGATGCGGTAGCCGCGTTGGTGCAAGCTGGTGCCAGAGAGGTCAACGCTAATGGTGCATTCATCTTTATGCAAAAACACGTTGATTTGTAGATCGGGTTTTTCCACAGACACGGAGGGACGCTCACCATGGCGGGTCCGAAACGCATCGACGACCGCATCTTTCACCCTTAAAGCGACGAATTGGCTGTGAGTCAGCATGGAGCTGGAAATGGCGCTGTCGACGGCAAACGTGCCGCCCTGGCGTAAATGGATGTCCCAATCGATTCGTTGCGTGCCTGCATAGAGCGCGTCGGCATCGTGCGCAGGAAACGTCGCGAGGGGGAGTAAGATTCGGTTTGCCAAGCGCGACCATAAGCAGGCGCGATAGGCCATTTCCAGGGTGCCGACAAAACGTGCTCCGCCACGCGTATCACGGGCTTCGCTCGCGCCTAAGGCAAGCAATTCGACAGCGAGCAGCGGCTCAATGCCTTTAGGCGATGTGGCGAAGAATTCGTGAGTTTGGCTCATGGCGGGGTCCAGCGGAAAATGGGCATTGTACCGAAATTGCTCGGCCTTGGCGGGTAAATTGGCGCGAATGGCCGTTGTTAGGGCTTTACGGCAGTTAAACTGTAGGCCGCCATAAACCCTTCCACGCCATTAAACTTGACGCGTGCCCAGGGTGCATTTATTTCCACTTCAATGACGGCGTCGCCCGACTTGAGTTCGGCTAACACTTTGCTTTTGAAGCTTGCCGCCGCAAACATCCGGCCCTTTTCGGCTTCCAGGTATAGCGTACGTGCCTCGTCGGCTTGAGTTACTCCGGCATAAAGAGCGAACATTGCGCTTAAACACACAGATTTATAAAAGTTGGGCATTCCACGTCCTCTATTGATTCGGCGCAACAATGGCGTCAGCCGAGGCGAAAGTATCACCACAGGCTATGAATCGGCGTAACGAGGAATAAGTTGAGGCGGTGTGACATGGCCGGGGCCGTGGGCGCCCCGGTATAAAGATCAATTCATCAAACCTCTACCATGTCGAAATCAGATTTCGCCACGCCGCAATCCGGGCATGTCCAGTTGGACGGAATATCGTCCCAACGGGTACCTGGCTCCAAGCCATGCTCCAAGTCGCCTTTGCTTTCATCGTACCTATAACCACACACTACGCACTGCCACACTTTCATTTCGTTACCCTCTTTGGTGTCTCATTAATATGATCAATTGGCGCTAATTTCAAGCCCCCTGCGCGCTAGCAACGGCCAAGGCGTCGCGATAACGGTTGGCGTGCCGTTCTTCCACCTTCGCCAACGCGGCGAAGCGTCGCGCCGCTTTTTGCAAGGTTTCCTGAAACCGTTGCGCATGGACTTTCGACTCGGCTATTTGCTCGTCCATTTCTTGAACAGCGTGTACATTTCCTTCCGCGACGGCGGTTTCTCGAAATTTGGGATACATTTCCGTGTATTCGTAGGTTTCACCGGCGATCGCTTTTTCCAGACACTTCGCTGGGGTTAAATCCGCCTTTGGATAGAGCAAATCCAAGTGTCCAAAGGCGTGCTGCACTTCTTGATCGGCCGTTTCTTCAAAGATTCGAGCTGTTTCGATGTCACCGTGTTCACGCGCGAGTTTGGCGAAGTAGCGGTATTTTATATGTGCCATGGACTCACCGGCGAAAGCGGCTTCGATATTTTCGATGGTCTTAAATGTGGGCGTTTTCATCATCTTGCTCCTGGACGTGTGACGGGTTGAGAGTGTCATTTGCGATGACATGGAGCACAGTGTATGAGTCGCGCCGTGATGGGTCTAATTGTATATTTTTAATTTAATGATTAATATTATTAATCATTTTTAGTGGCTAGGTGGGCAGGCAAGATGACTTTGACTGAGCTGCGTTATGTTATTGCCGTGGCACAAAATCGGAACTTCCGGCGGGCTGCCGAGGCTTGTTTTGTCACGCAGCCGACTTTGTCCCTTGCTATTCAAAAGCTGGAAGAGGAGCTCGGCGTGCAAATTTTTGAGCGTAGCAAAACCGATGTGATGCCAACGCCGATGGGCCAACGGCTCATTGATCAAGCGCAACGGGTTCTTGATGAAGCCGCTGTGCTCAAGACGATGGCGAGCGAGCGGGCTGACCCGCTGATTGGCCCCCTGCGGTTGGGAATTATCTACACGATTGCGCCTTACTTGCTGCCCAGCTTGGTGTCGGCGTTAAATCGTGTCGCCCCACACATGCCGTTGGAAGTGGAAGAGAATCTAACCACGAATCTGGCTGTAGAATTGAAAAATGGTCGCTTGGATGCGGCTATTTTGGCCTTGCCATTTGATGCGCCAGGATTGCTCAAGCGCGAACTCTATCGTGAACCCTTTGTGGTGGTGGTACCGCGTGATCACGCGTGGGCTAAGCGCGCGAATTTGCGTGCGGAAGAGCTGTCATCACAAAAAGTGTTATTGCTCGCGAGCGGTCATTGCTTTAGCAATCAAGTGATAGAAGCGTGTCCTGAATTGCAGCGCAAAGGCGGGGAAGTATTGCAGGGCACGTCGTTAGAAACCATTCGTAATATGGTCGCGTCGGGCTTGGGTATTACGGTGTTACCGGGCAGTGCGATGGGCGAGCATTATCATAATCCCCTGTTAGTGGCGATTCCGTTTGCGGAGCCGGTTCCTACGCGGCAGGTAGTGATTGTTTGGCGTAGCCGTTTTGGTCGGGAAAAAGCGATTGATGCGGTGGTGGAGGCGGTGCGGGGGAGGACTCTCTGACGGGATTACGCCGAAAGCGATGCTAACCATTCAGCGCCTTTGATTATTGCCACGGGGCGGCGATATTCTTCTTGTCGCAATTCGCGGACTAGCTGAATGGCCTCTGCCTCAGGGAAAATTTCTGCAAATTTGAACAACGCCGCTGCGGGGCGGTTGTCGCTGAGTTTGCATTCAATTAGGCGTGTCGGCGTCACCGCGCACATAACCCGTATCGAAAAAATACACTTTTGGCTCTTTTAATATTGCTCTTGCTAAGTTGCGGTGAAACGGTCGCACCAAGAAAATGACGAACAACGCTTCAAGGATATCGAGGTATTTTGCGACCGTATTAGGCGCAATTTGCAAATCTCGCGCGAGTGAGGCAATCGATAAGGGCGAACCAACCCGTTCGCGCAGCAATTCCACGAGCAGGCGCATAGCTTTAATGAGGACTAAAACTTTGCGCATCCAAGATGCGGCGGTCGTTGGGGACATCCCAGTTCAGATACTGCGCGCGCTGAAAATTCGCCATGAGGTCCTTGGACTAGGTGGTCTTCCCAACTTGCCTTGGGCCTGTCAGAACGACCAACTTTTGCTTAAGGTCGGCGAGAATTCTGAC
>JANOTC010000682.1:0-2240 GCA_031416175.1 Gammaproteobacteria bacterium | reverse complement strand
ACAAATATCGCCATGAACAAAGCGAAAATTGACATGCTGCTCAACAGAACTCAGATTGGCACGATTGCCCGCGTAGGTCAGCGCATCGAACACCACCACACGATCTTGAGCATACTGAGACAACCAATAATGAACGAAATTGGAGCCAATAAAACCCGCCCCACCGGTAACAAGTAATCGACGCATAAAACTAATTATCAACCTTTCGCCAAAAACGCAATTTCATTTACAACCGCTCTAAGCGGCACACGCCAATGCGGCGACATTCCACCCAACTCAGACCAGGTATGCCCTTTTTCCAACACACTGTAATTGGGCCGTTGCGCGGGGGTAGGATAGTCTTCTGTCCTAATGGGGACAATTGGGATAGCCAATTTGAGTAACCCGCTTTCCAAGCCAAACTCCTGAATCGCCACCGCAAAATCATACCAGCTCGCGACACCCGCGTCGGTCCAATGATGAATCCCCCGCATATCGGGACGGCCCACCATCGCCCAAATACATTGCGCCAATCCTCCCGCCCACGTTGGCGTTCCAACTTGATCGGCAATCACTTTTATCGCCTCACGCTCACCCATGAGCCGCAACATGGTTTTTACGAAGTTGGAGCCGTAAGGCGAATACAACCAAGCCGTTCTCAGCACAATTGCGCTGGGCGCGCTAGCTAAAACGCGACGCTCGCCTTCCAATTTGCTCGCCCCGTACACAGAAATAGGGTTAGCCTCATCATCCGGCATATAAGGGCGTGATTTAGTCCCATCAAACACAAAATCAGTCGAAATATGGATTAATTTCGCCTCAATCACCGCGACCGCTTTCGCGAGATAACCGGCTCCATTGGCATTGACAGCAAAAGCGCGTTCTCGTTCTTGCTCAGCTTGGTCAACCGCCGTGTAAGCCGCGCAATTTATGACAACACCTGGCTCTTGCTCTTGCATTATCCTAATTAGAGACGTCGGATCAGATATATCGAGACTATCCAAATCTGCCCCATGCAAGGTGTATTTGGAAGGCATGGTTCGACGCAGCTCCAAACCAAGCTGACCCTTGCTACCCGTTATAAGTACTTTCATTAAAACAACTCAGCCTGGTTAAATGGCACACCTGCCGCATCCTTGGCCGAAACGATGGGCCGCGTCCCTGGTTCCACCGGCCATTTGATACCTAATTGTGGATCATCCCATTGAATGGTTCGTTCATGCTGCGGTGAATAGAGCTCAGTGCATTTATAGACAAATTCTGCGCTATCACTCGTGACGAAAAACCCATGCGCGAATCCTGGCGGCACCCACAACATGCGTCTATTCTCAGCGGATAAAACTTCACCCACCCACTGCCCACATGTCGGCGAATCATGGCGCAAATCAACGGCGACATCAAAAACTTCCCCCGCCACAACACGCACCAATTTGCCTTGCGCGTGCTTGATTTGGTAATGCAGTCCACGCAATATCCCGCGACTGGACTTACTATGATTATCTTGAACGAAATGTGCCGTAATGCCCGCGTCTTTGAATTTCGTCGAATGATACGTTTCCATAAAAAATCCGCGTTCGTCACCAAACACCGTCGGCTCAATGATGACGAGACCGGGAATTCGCGTTGAAATAAATTTCACAACGGCTCTCCCGACTCGATGAGTTGCAGGAGATATTGGCCGTAACCATTCTTCTTCAATGGCTCTGCCAGCTTTAATACTTGGCTAGCGTCGATATAGCCCATTCGATAGGCAATTTCTTCCGGACACGCGACTTTCAATCCTTGCCGCTCTTCCACGACGCGAATAAAATTGGCAGCATCCAACAAAGAATTGTGCGTCCCTGTATCCAGCCACGCTGTTCCTCGCCCCAATCGTTCAACGGTCAAGCTGCCGCGCTCTAAATAGACGCGATTAACGTCCGTAATTTCCAGCTCTCCTCGTGCGGAGGGTTTGATGGACTTAGCAATGTCGATCACGTCGTTATCATAGAAGTAAAGACCTGTGACCGCGTAATTTGATTTTGGCTTGCTTGGCTTTTCTTCAATATCCGCTGCGACACCGTTCTTGTCAAAACTGACGACGCCATACCGTTCAGGATCCTTTACGTAATAGCCGAACACCGTGGCGCCGGACACTCGGGTCGCCGTCTTCTGCAAAGTCTCCGCCAGTCCGTGCCCAAAGAAGATGTTATCCCCCAAAACTAAAGCCGCTGGATCTGTGCCGACAAACTTTTCACCAATGATAAACGCTTGCGCCAAAC
>JANOTC010000681.1:0-3573 GCA_031416175.1 Gammaproteobacteria bacterium | reverse complement strand
GAACTCGCCTCCGCATTTTTGGGCGGCGATGCTGCCGCCGCTACGGGCGGAGCAGACGCCACCGGAGCGGCAGGGGCAGGCGCAGCCACAGGAGGCGCGACCGCCTCCTGTGGCACTGCCGCCTGAGCAGGCGGCGGCACTGGAGCACCCGCCGACTGCTGTAACGCCTCTTCAATTTTATCCACAGGCACTAACACTTTTTCCTCAACAGGCGCAGCCGCCCTATCCGACTCCGGCCGCTCATCCCCCTTCGGCACTAACATCGCAGGCGCACCACTCACGCCGATCGCGAAAGGATTGAACGAAGATTTAGCTGCCTCCAGCCCCTCCCCTTTAAACATAGCATCGTCGGCCTGTTTTTTAAGCACAACAATGGTTATTCGTCGATTAGCCGGGTTGGCCGGATTTTTCGTATCAAAGGGTACCGCAGATCCATGCCCAACTACCCGTGCGACTTTTTCTTCCTTCATTTTGGCGACCAACAATTCACGCCGGGCGGCATTCGCGCGGTCCACCGACAGCTCCCAATTGCTATATTCATGTTTAGCGACGTAACCGAGCACATCCGTGTGGCCTGCGACACTAATACGATTCGGCGTTGATTCCAACGTGGGCGCGATGGCGCGCAAGATTTTCTGCGCATACGGTCGCAATATCGCGCTGCCTAAATCAAACATCGGGCGGTTTTCTTTGTCGAGAATTTGAATTACCAACCCTTCAGGTGTGATTTTCACCTGCACTTGGTCTTTAAATTCTTTTAAGGTTTCCGACGATTCCATCGACTCTTGAATCGCTTCCTTCATTTCTTCCAGTTGTTTGATTTCTTCTTTCTTAAACGACTCGCTATAAACTTCGTCTTTATCCGATTGCTTTTCTTTTTCACCCTCGCCTTTCGACACGTCAACATTGCTGCCGATTTGAATCACGCTGGTGCTGGCACCCCCGGCAGCGGGAACGCCACTTGGGTTCTTAAAATAAGCAGAAATGCCTTCTAACTGGGACTTATTCGCTGCAGCAAGCAACCATAACAATAAGAAGAAGGCCATCATGGCCGTCACGAAATCGGCGTAAGCCACTTTCCAGGCGCCGCCATGGTGTCCGCCATGGCCGCCTTTCTTCTTCCTTTTAACGACAATTATTTGGCCGTTTTCTGCCATAGCGGCGCGCCGTTAGGTCTTTTTCTGCTTCACGTATTCTTCCAATTCAAGGAAGGTCGGACGTACGCTGGGAAAAATCACCTTGCGGCCAAATTCAATCGCGACTTGCGGGCTGTAACCACTGAGCGTCGCGAGTAAACTCACTTTGATGACCTCGATGAATTTAGATTCATCGGCTACTTTATGCCCAATGGCCACCGCCATCGGTCCAACAAAACCGTAGGAAAGTAAAATACCCACGAACGTTCCAACCAAGGCCGCCGCGACTTTTGCGCCGATGACTTCTGGACCCGCCGAAATCGACGCCATCGTAATAACAACGCCCATCACCGCCGCCACAATCCCGAAGCCGGGCAAGCCATCCGCTGCAGTCTGCACGGCCGCGCTGGGTACATTGGCTTCCGCATGATGCGTATCCAACTCAAGATCCATCAGGGTTTCCATTTCCATCGCGTTGGCGGTACCCGTGACCATCAGACGCAAATAGTCACAGACGAATTCGACCACGTGATGGTCAGCAAGAATCGCCGGATATTTCGTAAATATTGGGCTGTTTTCTGGCTCTTCCACATGCGCTTCGAGCGACATCAGGCCTTCTTTACGCGCCTTCATAAACAAGTCGTACATTAACGCGAGCAAGTCTAAATACGCCGCCTTGGTGTACTTAGAACCTTTGAGCAAGCCAGGAAGTTCTTTCAAAACCGCCTTGATGACCTTAGGCGGGTTCGAAATCAAGAAGCCGCCGAGCGATCCACCTGCGATAATCAGCAACTCAGGGGGATGCCACAACGCCAGCAACGTCCCGCCGGAGATGACGAATCCCCCGAGAACCGAGCCGGTGACAACAATAAAACCGATAATAAACTTCATGCCACGTCCTACCGTGTTAGGAACTCGCCATACGGCCAGTCCCCACCTTATCGACACGAATCGAGCTGACTTGACCAAGGGCGACGCCGGTTATGGCTTGAATCCGCCAGAGGGGCGCCATCTGGTAAACTGATCTATCCAATCACTTCTTGAACCAGGATCGCAATGGACGTGTTTAATGAGCGCTTTGCTGGCATCGCGCGACTCTATGGCCACGCCGCCGTGCCGCATCTGCAAAACATGAATATCTGCGTTGTTGGCCTGGGCGGGGTTGGTTCTTGGGTAGTGGAAGCCTTGGCACGCACCGGGGTTGGCCGCATTACCGGCATTGATTTCGACGACATCGCTTTATCGAACGTCAATCGACAAGTGCATACTTTGACCAGCACCGTAGGCGTGAAAAAAAATATTGCTCTGCAACAGCGTGTGTTCGAAATCAATCCAACCGCTAAATATACTGCTGTCGACGATTTCATTAATGAGGCGAATTTGGCCCAACATTTAACGCCGCCATTTGACTACGTCATTGACGCCATCGACAGCATCAAATTCAAAGCTGCGCTCATCTATCATTGCAAACGCAATAAAATTCCCATTATTACGACGGGTGGCGCAGGAGGCCTAACCGATCCGAGCCAAATTGTCATCGCGGACCTGAGCAGAACGTACCACGATGCCCTGGCGGCGAAGGTCCGTGGTCGTCTGCGCTCGGATTATGGCTATAGCAAGAATCCCGACCGCCGCTTTGGCGTCGAATGCGTGTTCTCAACCCAACAGAAAGTCTACCCACAAGACGACGGCGGCGTCAGTTGCGAAAAACCCGGCCTGCATGGCGTATCCCTGGATTGTCGATTCGGCTATGGTGCGGCGACTTTCATCACCGCCACGTTCGGTTTTTTCGCCGCCGCACGCGTAATCAACAAGGTATTGGCTAAGCACTCAAAAATAGAATCGCCCAGCGTGGAATAATTTCCAAATCGCCTCTGTTTACCCCAATAAAGCCAACTTCTTCATTAACCCGGAGTCGCTTGCGCGGAATAAGGCGCGACTGACATTCAGTTGCGCCCTATTTTTTCTCCCACCCCCAAAAAACGTTTGCTTGATATTTTCAAACATCTGTTTTAATCTCTTCCCAGACCCACCTGGGACACACGCTTGCACTCTGCTCCAAAACCGGCCACGCCGCCGCACCGTGAAACCCGCCAACGTCTGCTCGACGCGGGCGTTAGACTCTTCGCCGAACACGGGTTTCGCAGTGTCTCCGTGCGCGATTTATGCACCGAAGCCAACGTCAACATTGCCGCCATCAACTACCATTTTGGTGGAAAACAAGAACTTTACGAAGCCATTTTTGCCGACATTCTCGACCGCGATGAACCGCGCTACCGCGAATGGTTGGAGAACTTAACCACACTCATTGCCAATGCGAACGGCTCGCCCGCGCCGTTGTCTGTTGTAGTGGAAATCTTTGTAAAAGGGATGATGGCACATTTAACCGGCGATCAGTGTACGCGTTGGTTTGGCGTGTTGGTCATGCGCGAGCTGG
>JANOTC010000680.1:0-2393 GCA_031416175.1 Gammaproteobacteria bacterium | reverse complement strand
CCGGGGGACATTGCGTCAAGCGCGGCATCATTACTGGCGGTGTCGCTGAAAGGCACTTCCAGCGTGGCGACCACGCGCAGACGAATGTCAATTTTACTGTTAAGAAACGCCAGATTGGCAATTTCAACCAGTTGCGTGAGGCGAGTTTGGGTTGCAGCGCCGGGATATTTTTTAGTAAGACTAGGCGGAAACCCGAGTAGTAAATCAATGGTGGTCAATTGTCCGACGGGCGGCGTCGGCGCGGGTGGGGTGGTCGCCTGTGCCTGAATGCTGCGTGACGAAAGGCCTGAGGTCTGCGGGGGTGGCAAGCGCGCGTCGTCAATCAGTCTGGTCGCCTGCCATCCAGACGCGGCGGTATCAATCATCCAATTCGCGGCGCCGTCCGATTGAAGCGTTACCAGGCCGTTCGGTGTTTGCAGCCGACCAAACAACACACCGTTGGCGCCTATCGTGAGTAGCACCGAGTAGCTGGGACCCGCGTCGGTCAAATAGCCGGTCACGGTGACCGTCCCGTCCGGTTGATCTTGGCGGACATCGAAGGTGATCAAATAGCGTTGTCCGCCGGGCGCGACAATGGCCACGGGCGTATTCAGCGGTGGCGCAGCGAATTTTGCATTGAGTGTTACGGCTTGCGCTGTGCCTGGATTGTTGTTGGAAAGCGCGCGGGAGAGGCGGCCTGCGGGCGGGAGCGGTTGAATGTCGAATAAGTTGGGCGCGTCTTGATCGGGTGCCGGGAGCGGGCGTGCTGGGTAATCCCTGCTACAGGCGGTCAGTACAAAAAGGACAAGCGCCAGCGCGACCAAGAAAATGGCCGAACGATTACCCCCTGCTCGCACCCACGGTCGTAAAGACCGTCTGCCTCCGTCCATAATCCCCCACCGGCGCGCTGAAATTGAGCGGTTATCAGCACGCGTTCACACAATTTTTTGGTGTGTCGTTATTTGTTTTCTTTAATACTCAACTTAAGCACAACTTTCTTAATTGTTGATTAGAATTCTAAGTCTCTCAATGGCAAGGCCAAGTTGGCTCCGATTGTGCCGAAGAGTCATGTCAAAAAATTGCCAATTAGGCTGGCCGCTTCTTGCGCGCCAGTAGCCGGTTGCCGAGCGGGTCGGGGCAGTTCGAGCAATCGCCGTAATTCCTGTTCGAAACTCCCGTTCCAAAACTGCGCACGCGTGATTTCTAATGCTGTCCCGTGCTGTTGGAGCCAGCGCACTAAAAAAGGTTCTTCTGGCCAATCACCGCGCAATGCGTAAAGCACAGGCACCCCGTTGCAGACTGCCTCGGCCAGCGTTCCGTAACCTGGCTTGGTGACGACGGCATCACTGCTAGCCAGCAAGTCGGTAAAGTCGAATCCCAAGTCGGAATGCCTACTAACATCGTCCCGTTCCACCTGCACGTCCCATGTTGTTATCCAGCGCACGTCTGTAAGACGTGGCCAGGTGTGAATCGGAATAGGTGTTGGAATTCCGCCGGGCGCGATAATAATGAGGCGTTCTGAACTGGGCCAACCCATCCGCTCGCGCAATTCCGCACGGCGATCTGTGCCAATGCGCGCAATCAGTCCGATCTCGCGAATATTGGTAAAGTGCGGCATGGCCATGCTGGGTGTCGGCTGTAAAAAAATATTCGCACACTGGTAGGCATTCACCATTTGCTCGAATATGGGGGCGAAAGCCGGGTTGGCCTTGAAGTAAAAAGCCGCAATGTCCGCCCAATTCAACGAGCACAATGCGACCGATGGAACACCCGCTCGATGCGCGGCGGCCAAGGCCAAATACGGGACATTGGCCAAGACAAGATCGGGCGCCAATTCGCGCAATCGCGCCGCTTCTTGCTCAACACGCGCTTCCCAATCAGCATGAAAAGCGCGATAGGCGTCTAAACTCGCCTCGATCCGCATGTCGATGGCCGACTGCATTAACATGCCAAAGTCGAGCGCGACGGGTTCAAGCGCGAATTCGCCGGAGAGACGCGTTTCCAGTAGCGCGCGCGGTAGGGTGGTCAGCAGTGTCAATCGAAGCTGTGGCTGGGTGCGTCGCAATGCATTTAACACGCAGGCGGTTTGTGCGAAATGGCCGAAGCCGTGGGAAGAAATGGCGACGATGAGGTGTTTGGGTGTGTTCACGGGGTGATGATTGTCTCTGAGTTTGCGTATATTCCTGGCGCCCATCAATAATAGTAATTAGATCTTCTAGGTCATGGCTCGCCAGATAATCATTCCTGCCGCGACCACGAAAAGCCTCGAACTTGGTCGCCAAGAACAACGGGGCAGAAATCAATAGAATTTCGGTGTTTTTGGATAAAATCGTTCGCGTCGCCGTTTCTGTCCAACGAAGCTCAAAAACTCGTCGAGTAACCCACGTGGCCGAAGATTCTCGGCGTTTTTTGGC